>JBIPON010000006.1:0-26591 GCA_044379065.1 Polynucleobacter sp.
GTTCATTTACTTACCTGGACCTCTTAACTGCCCTCAACCATTAACGTAAATTAATTCTTTCTGCGTACAAATGATCTGGTGGGACCATTTAACCGAATATCATGAAGCTTCTTAGCTTAGTTAACCTAGCGCGCGAGAAATTAGTTGTCAAGACCAAGCCCGTCTCCGGCGCCCCTGATCCAATCAATAATGCGCAGCGCAATGCCTGGGCCGATTGCTTAACGAATGATGCGCCGATCGATGCGGGCGCGAACAGCCCAATTGAAGCCCATCCCTTATCTAAAGCCTGTACGCCCGAAGAGTATTTGCGTTCGCTGGTGAAGACGATTGAAGGCAATATCCTGCCGCACATCGTTGAGCACCATTTAAAAGCCGACCGATTAGAAAACGGTCAACTCAATGTTCCGGCACATCCAAGCGTCAGTGAAGCCCATATTGATGCCCTAATGGCCTTGCTTTTGCAAGACGATGCCGGTCCTTCCGCAAACTACGTGAAAGAATTGTTTGCCCAAGGCATTGAGCTGGAAGAGATTTACCTCAATCTATTGACCCCAGTAGCTCGTAAATTGGGCGAGATGTGGGAAAGCGACGACGTTAACTTTACTCAGGTCACTGTTGCTTTATGGCGCATCAAACAATTGATGTATGACTTAAGCCCCATGTTCCAGGAGTATGCCGAGTACAAGCAGCAAGGCAAGAGTGTAATGTTGGTACCCTTGCCTGGTTCGCAACATACCCTCGGCCTTTTTATGGTGTCGGAGTTCTTTGCCCGTGCCGGTTGGCGTGTATGGGGCGAGCTTGCCGCAACCGAGGCAGATATTTTGCGCATGGCCAAAACGCAATGGTTTGATGTGGTTGGTTTAGCTGCCAGCGTGCGCGAGCAATTTCCGGATCTCAAGCGCATGATTGACGAAGTGCGATCGGTATCCTTGAACCCCAATGTCGGCATCATGATTGGCAGCCCGGTGTTTAATCAAAACCCCGAATTGGTTGAGGACTTAGGCGCCGATATGGTTGGTGTGGATGCTGTAGACGCCTTAGAAAAAGCCACCTTTCATGTGGAGCAGCATAAAAAGTAAAGGCGCGCTGTAACAGTAGTGGGCTGATCGGTGTATTCTGCTAGGCAGACATTCACCCAATCAATCCCATTGCATGGCCAAACCCCTTACGCTCGAAAAAATACTCTTTAGTCAGGGCTTTGGTACTCGGCGCTACTGTAGCGATTTAGTCTATGCCGATTTAGTTGAGGTCAACGGCGTCCTTGCCGATGATCCTGAAGTCAAAATAGACCCAGCAGGTCTTGTATTACGGGTTGAAGGCATTGATTGGGCTTATCACGAAAAAGCCTATATCGCATTCAATAAGCCTGCCAATTACGAATGCTCCCACAAGACCAAGCATCACCCCAGCGTCTATAGTTTGTTACCAAGACCTTTGATTGAGCGAGCAGTGCAGTGCGTCGGGCGCCTCGATCAAGATACGACCGGTTTATTGCTACTTTCGGACGATGGGCAATTTATTCACCGCATGACCACGCCTAAGAAAAACATTGGTAAGGTCTATGAGATCACCACAGCCGAGCCGATTACCCAAAAGCAAATCGATCATTTACTGGGTGGCGTTGTTTTGGATGATGATCCCAGCCCCTGTTTTGCCAAGGCATGTGTCCTGATGAATGAGCGGCGCTTGGCCATGACTATTGTGGAAGGACGCTACCACCAGGTTAAGCGAATGCTGGCTGCGGTGGGTAATCACGTCGCTTTATTGCACCGATCCTCGATTGGCGTGTATGCGATGCCGGTAGATTTAAAAGAGGGGCAGTGGTGTTGGCTTTATCCCAGTGAACTCGCACTTCTTGCGCAGGCTATCGAATAAGCAAATTGATAAAACCTGCCATTTCAGGATAAGCTGTCGCCCGCCAGATGGACTAAATTACCAAATTATTAAGTTTGTAATTACTAACTTAATAGATTATTTTCCACCCAAAATGAGCGTGCATTGCCACCGCCAAATGAAGCTAGAATGGATGCCCTGCCAAAATAAAGGCATGGCGCCCAAAGGAAAATGAAAGATGATCTTCAAAAAATCCCAATCTATTAAATTCTTACAGCCCACCATGGAGTCCTTTGAAACAATCATAGGACCAGCAACCGAGGTGCATGGAAGGCTAGTTGCCAATGAGAGCCTGCGTATTGACGGGCGCGTAATTGGCAATATCGAAGCAAGTCAGGGCAAAAGCGTGAGCATTGCGCTGGGCAAAACAGGCGTGGTCCAGGGTGATGTTTTTGCATTTCGAGTGCTAGTTGCAGGGCGAGTAGAGGGCAATATTTATGCTACCGAGCGCGTCGAGTTGCACGAGGGCGCGGAAGTGCGAGGCGACATTACCTACGGCCAGCTGGGGATTGAGCACGGCGCTAAATTAAATGGCTTGATGATTTCCAGAAACGGCGAAGATCCAGAGGGATCTACTGACTCCGCAGCGATCTTTCAAGCCAATTGGAGCAAAATAAAAAGTAAATAAAGCATGCTGGATGCGCCATTCCTTTATTTACGCCACATTAAGAGCAGGTAGCCATGGGATTATTTGATTTAGTAAAAGGCAAGCCCTCGTTCATGGGTCAACCGCAATTTGACATGAGCGTTTTCCAGTTTTATGGTGAGCGATTTAAATACGACAGCTTCCAACACTTTTGGCATGCAAGCACCCCAAAACCGGATGGAGGTGAGGCACGTTTAGTTGATCAGCTCTACGCTTGCGAAGTTGAGTTTCCCAAAGATGACTTTCTGCATGCCCAGTTAGCGCAGGCATGCTTAGATATCGAAAAGCATTGGTTTAATACCTATGGAATCAGCTCTGAGTCACATTCTCTTTTTTTGAATATTAGCTTGCAGGCACGTCAAGCATATGAAGAATCGATTGCATTAGAGCCAGCACAGCAAGTGGAATCAAACCCAGAGCTGCGGGTAGAGGGCTGCAATACGTCGTTTAAAAAATACGAGCAAGGCCTTGCAGAATTGGGTTTGCCCGAATTTGATGACGCAATAAAAATTCATTACTTTATGAACGACATTAATGAAAATTTATCGGCTTCATTTAAGTACAGCGGTAGCGTCCTCCGGGTGTTAGAGCAAGATTCCTATATGCAGGATGACGATGTGAGTTGGGGGCGCTGGACTCTTTTTAGAGACGCCACGGGCTATACCGATATTTGGATTGTGCGGATTGAAGGGGGCAGGGCAGAAGTGGTGAAAATGGTCTCCAAGGTTGATGCAGATTCTTACAGCTTGGATGAGGCCCCTAGGGGCATTCAATTTGACTCTGAAATTTTCAAGGCGATCGATAAGACACGAATTACTGCATTTGATAATTCTGAATTTAATGACCCCCCACCGCCGTACTTCCAAATGCTTTCCATGATGAAGGCGATAGCGCTTAAATCCGATAGCGGTTCATAAATAAAAAATGCCCCAATACAGGGGCATTTTGATTAAAGCTTAAAGCTGCTTACTCGGTGTCGCTAGAGCCCATATTCTGATAACTTTGGGTACTTGATGACGAGTAGCTTGAGGATGACGTAATGTGGTCGATCACTCTGAGCTCACCACTCAGCTTCGCACCTTTTTCAACGCTCATTTCAGCGTACTGGGTTAGCCCAGTAATCTTAGCGCTGGAGCGAACATTAAGGTGATTGGTGACATGAAGACCTTGGGTCACTTCACCTCGAATTTCTACGACTTCCGCATTGATTCGGCCATTCACAATGCCCGAGGTGTCGACTAAAACCTCTTTTGTATTGAGCTCGCCTTCGACTAGTCCTGCAACGACAGCCATTTCTGGCACTTCAAATGTGCCTTTAACAATGACGCCTTCGCCAACAAAAAGAGACCCTTTTGGATTGTTATCCGTCATATTAAATTTCCTGAAGTGGTAAATGTGAAACCATAATATATCAATATGGTCAGAAGATAAAAAGGGCGTCTACGCCCACTGCTCTCAATTGGGGCATCATTTTTTCGTTGTAGTGGGGGTCGAGAGCTCTGAAAACTGGTCTTTTAGATTTTTAAGTTCGCCAATCTTGCTTTCGATTAGCGGAATTTGTTTTTGAAGGGCTTGTAGATTCTCGCGGTAATGGGCCTCAATTTCGTCCATTTCCTTGCGGGTGATGACGCCCCCCATTTCTTTGGTCATTTCAGGGCTAAATCGAATTGCCACCCGAAAACCAAGAAAGTGGATGCCGATCCCGACGATTAGAAAGACACTAATAGATAAAAAAGCAATCTTGATAAGGGTTCTACCCGTTATCTTGATTTGCTTCATGGTCGAAGTGGATCCAGAAATCCAAATAAGCTGCATTTTGCTATAAAACCTCTATAGATAAGGGTTATCCCTTGAACATTACTATTTTACCAGTTGGTATTGATTTTTTTAAGCGGCGCGCAGCCTGAATAAAATCCCTGCAATGTAGGCTAATTTGCTAACATTCACTTTATAAATAATAGTAACAAAAGTTAGCGTTACCGCAGCTCATCTTATTGCGCTGCAGTAAATCACAGGATAAAAGGCATGTCGCCAGTAAAAAATACCCCAATGCCAGATATTCTTGGGCCCGCACTAAAGGCGGCTAGGGAGGCGCGCCGGTATGAGCGTAGCGAGTTAGCAAGCTTATGCTGCTTATCCGCCAAAATGATCTTAGAGTTGGAAGAAGGGGGCATGAGCTCCTTCTACAGCTACCCACTAAAAATCAATGCCGCCAAACGCGTTGGCAACCTGCTTAACCTTTCGGAATCGGATTACCTCAATTACCCGAGTGCGCCTATTGTGAGTTCAGAAGGGAATGCAGAAGTTTCCTTAGCGGGCGGAGTTGATAATGAGCGTAATGGGAGCGCCCCTGCTGAAAAGACCCCTCCGTCTGCGCTAAATAATGTATCGACTGACTCCGTTGATTCTGCAATAACGGAACGATTGGAGTGGCAAGAGCTGTTGACAGAAAAAGTGGGGGGAGATTTAGCGGAGGCAAATACTCGGAGTGGATTTCGGTTTTCAGGGAAGTCGATCGCATTCCTTTCCCTTGGCATTGCGATTGCAGGAATTGTGTATGTCTTGAATTCAAAATACGATATCGCATACCAGGTCGCCTCACTGCTGGAGCGAGACGCAAAACCACAAGAAATTCTTCCTGCTGAGCCACCAAAGGTAGCTAGCGATGAGGCAAAGGTTGAGGTTCAAAATGCGCCTGCCGAGGCAAGTCAAGAAAGCAAACCTCCTGAGCTAGCGGCAGCAGGCCAATGTCCCTTAAAGCTAGACGGGCAATTGCTCAGTTATCAAACGCCGTCCCCAACGAAGGCTGGTGACACTGTTAATATAAAAACATTAATTAAGCAGACGCTCTGCTTTATCGATGGCAGCGGTAAGCAGCTTGTCATTGCATTAGAGGCAAATACTGCTCATGCCTTTAAGGGCGTATCGCCTTTTACGGTTCTTGGCCAAGATTTAGATAATGTAGAGATGTTTTTTCAGGGGTGGAGAGTCCGACTACCGAACGCAGGATCTAAGCAGGTGAAGTTAGTCGAGGTTAATTGATGGCTCGCTATCGTGCGCGCTAATTTGCTGGAGTGTTGACATGTTTGAGTTTTCTAAAAAAGGCCCGATGGCCGACACGCAACTGAGTTATGCAAGCACAATTGGAACTGGCTCTACGATTAAGGGAAGTTTCACGCACCGCGGTAATGTGCTGTTATCCGGCCACCTGATTGGTGACATTCATCAGGAGGAAGATTCTGCTGGATCACAAGAGGGCTACACCGTTGTTGTTGGTAAAGCAGGATTTCATGAGGGCAATATTTACAGCTCCCACGCCATCATTATTGGCCGTATCGAGGGCTCGGTTTATGCAAAGGGCCGTGTTGAAATTTACCCGGGAGCCGTTGTGAATGGTGATGTAACGTATTCACAGATTAACGTGCATCCGGATGCCAAGGTGAATGGTAATTTGAAGTGTTTGCTTTCGGATTCAATGACGCATTTAGTTGGCGAACAAGCGGATGCGGGCTTAAATAATGTGCTGCCGATTAAAAAGGCGGAGGGCTAGAAATACAATAAGCCTACTTGGGGTAGGCAACGTTCTTTTGCAAATCTTGCAGCATCCACGTTTTGGTTAAATCGCCAGTGGGACCGAATGCAACGAAGGAATAAAGCAATCCCAAAACCAGCAAGGCAATTAATAAAACCTTCAGGTTAGTGTAGTCACGCGCAGTTGGAGCAAGCTTAGGCGGAGCGGAGGGCTTTGGTGGGGCAAATAGCTCTGGAAATGCAGACTCAACTGCTGCATTCCCATTTTTAACATGGCGATGGACGTGTTCCTCGCTAACCCCTTGTTGAAGTCCAAGAGCGGCGCTCTCATATTCCTTGCTCGCCGACTCTAGGGATTTAGCAATGTGCATGTAGCGTTTTTGGCGCTCGTTGAATTCCGGGGTCGTCATGGGGCTACTCGCAAAAGTATAAAGAGATTTAGATCAAAAATTTACCAATAACATATAGCATTAGCCCAGAGATTAAAAGGTATCCAAAGCCTTTTGCAAGCGCACGTTCGACCCCCTTTTGAACAATCCTATTTTGAATGCTTTCGTCCGCCACAATATTCTTAATATTCCAGAGGTCCTTTCGAATCACGTTCAGGCTTTCATACGATTTGCGGTCCCTTTGTGCAAGGGTAGAGCTAATCTCAGCCATGTGCGCATTTATTTCTTTTAGTTCCTTGATTGCGTCATCCAAATTGCCCATATTTATCCCAAAATAGTGTTTGTGCGAATCGTTTGCAGCGTCAGCTCGGCGACATTCACGAATACCCTAGATTATTGCAAATCTTGCTCCAAGCCTACTAATTGCTGGAAATCTAAAGATTATGCTTTATAGTAACGCTGAGCTAGCTTGTTGGCTCAAACCTTAATGATTCCCTCTTAAAGATGACTCGCAGCATGGATAGCAAGCCCCAAACGATCGTAAGTCGGGTAGTGTCCTTAGCAAAAAAAATTGCTAAGGGCTTGTTATATGCATTAGCTGCTTTGGTGGTGGTTTATTTCATTTTTAAACTTTGGGAATACACCGCTGAATCCAGTCAGCAGCAGGCAACGAAAGTGGTGCAGGGTGAGCAGAGTGAACAGTTTAAAAATTTAAGCAAGCAGATCGCGCCGTACTCTCCACTGGTTGTCGGCAGCTCTTCGCTCCAGTTTGTGAAGCGCACAGTTAATGAGCCTCTATTTCAATATTTGCTAGGCAGTAGTTACCAAACCTTCATTACTGCCCTTGAGGACAGCGCACCTTTAGTCTATGTAGGACCATCTATTTTTGGTGCAGGATGTCAAAAATTAGGATGCACCCTTTCGCAAGCCGCATACTTAATCGATCCTAGTAAGGGGCGTGTGTATGCCGCTATGATCGAAAATGGCAAAGCGCGGTATTTTGGCTTTTCGGAAGGTGAGGCAATCCCACCTGCGTTTGAAACTTGGGTCGCGAAACAGATTGCGGGGCACTCAAAGTGAATTTTTTATTTAGCAAATATAAACCGGTCTTGCTTGTAAGTACTGCATGTGTTTTATTAACCTTGGCATACAGTACAGATGCAAAGCCCCCTCAAGAATCAGGTATGAACAAAGCTTCCGATCCTAGAGCGGCAAAAAAATCGAGTAGCGATAGCGATATCGTGCTGAGCAAAAATGCCGAGACTACCTTATATTTGCTTGCAGGTTGGGGCAAGGCCGAAGGCCCTACCACTTGGTATACCGTCTCAGCCCACTTTAACAAAGACCAAATTGCTCCAGAGGGCAAGCCATTTAATTTATTTAGTGCCAGTGGCGCCTTGGATTGCAAGGCAAACTCCTATTTTTATTATCGAACGTCTTATCTGTTTTTTGATGCGAAGACCGGCTCGCTGAATGAAGTGTATTTTGAAAAGAATAAATCCAATTCAATGCCCATTGATGCTGGTAGCGTCGAAGGCGATGTTAAAAACATCATTTGTAAATAATGCATCGTGAGCTGAAGTCTGTTATGGCACTCAGCAAAACCACCACCATCCCCTTAGCTAGTAACCCAGTGGATTCGGACCCTGCACTAGCTGCAGAACAATTTAAACGCCACCTGGCGTCTTTGCAGGAGATTCTGCAAGGAGTGAATCGGCAAGCCATGATTGATTTGCTGACTCAAGATCCAAGCGCAACGCCATTTCAGCGCCGTATGCTGATGGAATTTCTGGATGGGGCGCAGAAGAAGGGACCTGCTAATCGCGATGAGTTAACTGGCATGTTGACGCGGTCCAGTCTGTTGGAGCGCTTTTCTCTAAAGCACCCAAGTGCGCTCAATCAGAAAACTGCCTTAACCTGTTACTTTATCGATTTGGACGGGTTTAAACGCATTAACGATCAGCACGGGCATGCAATCGGTGATCGGGTTTTGGCCGCAGTTGGCGCTCGTATTCAGGGTGCGATCAGGCCTGCCGATATGGCGGTGCGCTGGGGAGGCGATGAATTTGTTGTGGTATTTGAGGGCGTGCACGAACCGGATTTGGTGATTCAACTGGCTGCACGCTTGCTCCGAATGATCACCGCACCCCTACATATAAACTCCGAGCAATCGATCGAAGTCATATTGGGCGCAAGTATTGGTATTGCAATTGGAGCCGATGTCAATTCATCCATTCATGATTTAATTGATCAAGCCGATCGAGCAATGTATCAAGCTAAAAAATCGGGAAAAAATAGCATTCACATTTTTCCTTAAGCGTTAGTCCTTGCGCAGATGTACTGCTGGGATGCGCAGCGATTCGCGGTATTTTGCTACGGTTCTTCTGGCAATTACATAGCCTTGATCGTTCAATAATTTTGCAATATGGGTATCCGAGATCGGCTTTGCACTGGATTCACCCTCAACAATTTGCTTAATGAGCGCTTGCACTGCGGTTGAGGAAATGGCGCCGCCTTTTTCTGAACTAAGCTGACTGCTAAAAAAGTATTTGAATTCGTAAATGCCCAGCGGACACGATAAGTATTTTTGGGTTGTCACGCGTGAAATCGTCGATTCGTGCATATTCACACTTTCGGCAATTTCTCGCAGTACCAGGGGTCGCATGCCAACCGCGCCCATAGAGAAAAAGGTCTGCTGGCGAGCAACGATTTCTTGCGCTACTTTCAGAATGGTCTCTTCTCGCTGCGCAATGTTTTTTACGATCCAGCTCGCTTCTAACATTTTTTGTTTTAATGCGCCATCCGCTTTCTTCCCCCCATTTTCATTGAGGATTCTGGCGTATTCCGTATTCAGAGAAATGCGGGGTTTGGCGCTGGGATTGGATTCCACCACCCACTTTCCACGGATTGGTTTGACGACCACATCGGGCAATACCCATTGATCATGCTCGCGTTCAAATTGACCGCCAGGGTTGTGTTGCAGCCGTCGTATGCATTCAACGGCCTTCATCACTTCGGCCTGTGATTTGCCGAAGGCTTGTTTTATTTTGAGCCAATCTTTAGAGCCCACTTGATTTAAGTGCGTATTCACAATCCGTTTTGCAAGCATCCATTCATCGCTATTGTGTTTCTGTTCATGGAGGATGCGATCAATTTGCAGCGAGAGGCACTCGGCGAGGTTGCGTGCTCCAACCCCGGGAGGATCCAGGGTTTGCAGTGTAATGAGACCCGCTTCGATGCGCTCCATTGCGCTTAGGGCGCTATCCATCAATTGAGCGCCAATTTCTGCATTGATGGATTCCAAGTCATCCACCAAGTAGCCTCTGTCATCAAGGCATCCGGCTAAATATGCAAGCAGGGATTGTTCTTGGCTGGGAATATTCAGTAACTGAATTTGCTCCTCTAGGTACTCCAGCAAGGTTTGCTTGTGTGCCACGCGCTCATGCCGCTCTACCCAGTCCTCATCATCATGGCTTACCGGATTGCTATTGGACCAATTGTTTTGGGCCACCTCGATGCGTTCATTCGATTGGCTGAGATTAGACTCGATTTCCGGATTTGGCTCGAATTCGAGGAGTGGGTTTTCTTCCGCGGCTTTTGCTAATTCCTGCTCTAGCTCATTATTGGACAATTGCAAGAGCTTGATGGCCTGCTGCAGTTGCGGTGTGAGGCTAACCTGGGGGCTAAGTCTATTATTGAGCGATATAGCCATGACGGGCTCTAGGGGCGACGAATGGCTGGGATCCTGGAGCAGGGCCCAGCGGCTATTACCCTATCCGGCATCCAGTTTAGAAAGTGCAGTTCGAAAAACATACCCCCATTCTAACCAGAAGTACTGGATAAATTGCTTTATAAATTATGGGCTTAAGGAGTTTTACCAAGGGGCAGAGCAATTCTGCGGCAATATAGGCCTAATCAAAAGAGCAGGTATGACCGTATTAAGAGAACGACAGAATAAATAGGCATTTCATATTATGGAAAATCCAGTCATTACCGAGCACCGCATACGAGGCGAGCGCTTCTATACCATCGAAAAGAGCAGCAAAATTGCTTTTTATACAACCAATATTGCTGCAGCACGCTATTGGGTCAAGCACGTGATCAACGGTGAATCCATTCCGGCGCCGGTGGATGGCGGCTCTGAGGATGCACCCGCCGCCTAGATTGGGGCTTTAAAGCAGGGTGCGGTTTCGATCTCTGAGGGCCATGCCCCATTTGGTGGCTACATAGCCTGAGGCGCCACGATACCCATAATGCATTTACCCCTTTGAGGGCTACTTTTACCCCTTGGTTGTCCGTATAATTGCCAATTTATATGGTTTTTCACCATGGGCAACCCCTTTTTAACCAATTTTGTTTTTATAGCAGCCTCCAGTTTTCTTGGGGCTGGGTTTGCCTATTCTCAGGCAAAAGACGATTTGGTTATGGTTCTTGATGGCAAACAGTATTCCATCGCCTATTACAAAAGCTCCATTAAATCCTTACCCCCCGATTGGAAAAAAGTATGGATCATCACCAATCGAAAAGCAGATGAAGGACAAGCTCAATCGCGCGTTGTATCGGTACGCCGAAACATTCTTTTTAATTGCGTGCGCAATACCTACTCTACGTTGGCCACCATTAATTATGCAGAGCCCAATGCGGGCGGCAAACCCATGCTGCAAACCGATACCGGCTTTAATTTAAATGATGACCCGGTGCCAGAAGGAAGTCCTTTGGCGATTGTGCAAAGTCAAGTTTGCGTATCTTAATTTAAACCTATGAAATTCAATATACACCCCCCCGAGGCATTAAAAAACATTGAGCCGAGTTTTCATGTTGAGCCTCGCGCCATCGCAAAAACGATTGAGCGCGAATTATTTAAAAAACCACTGGCGGGATTGTTTTCGCTAGACGGCTCGGCCAGAGAATTGCCGGTCTCATTATTGGAGATCAAACAAGGCTTAATCGTGATGAAGCCAGAAATGCAGCCCGAAGGCGGCCTCACTAGCATCGTTGGTGGCCAACGTGTGGTGGTGCTGTGTGGCGATACGGGCAAAATGCAATTTTTAGCCCTTAATCTGAAGTTAACGGAGGATGGAAATATCACCTGCCCGCTACCAGCAGATTTGATCTTGATTCAGCGCAGAAAAGAGTTTCGTACCCTAGGCCCTGCAGATGACGACTTGAGTTTTGTGCTTTGCTTAGGCGCAGGCCAGGAGTTATTGACCAAGGTAATTGATATTTCAGCGCACGGGATATTGCTGGATATTCGCTTGGGTGCAACCGAAGTGGAGGTCGGTCGGTATTGGCACTCCGGTTATTTTGAGCGACTGAAGTCGCGCTCGACCACCATCGATTTACTGATTAAAAATGTACGACCAGGCGCGGCGATGGATCGCATTCGCGCAGGGTGTGAGCTGTATGAGCCGAACAAATTGGTATTGAAAGAGTTTGAGAGCACGCGCAGCGCGATTGAAAATGCCAGAGTACAAGGTCGCCTCAATCGATGGCATCTAGGGGCATCGTGGTATGTCTAAGTTCGCCTTGACGCAGCGCCTCGATTTTAAATGAATTGATAATGAATTTTTTCGCCAACTTAACTACCGGTAAGCTCATCATGATCATCAGCGTGCTGATGTTCATTACGCTCCTGTATTTTTTCATCCGAGACTTTTACGGCAAGGTACTTGAAAGCGCGAAGGGCAAAACGCACGAGGCAAAACCGGTAGAGCCAGTGATGGTGGCGAGTTTGCAAAAAACCCATCAACTGGAAGAAGTCATTAACCAAAAAATCGCCAATATGAAGTTGGATCTCATGGCTGAGCGGTTGCGCATTACTTCCACTGCCGAGGTTCTAAAAAATCTGGCTGCTGAGCGTCATCTCCCAGAAACCTTGTATCAAATCTATTTTGAGACGCGTGCATTTCCAAAGAAGAGCCTCGAGGCTCAACAAACCGACCTTGAATGGCATGCTCAGGCTGGAATTACTGCTTTAAGAGTAGACCCATTGCCCTTGGACGATGGAACTGTGATTCATTTCACGCTGCATAACTACCCCTATACGCTGACTGCGATAAATCACCGTTTTGCAAGAACGTACTATGTTGAGTTAACGCTGCGTGATGTTGATGATGTGCGATTATTTGTCGTGCGTGTGAAGGCGAATGAAGCAACCGGCCGCGACATCTTAGAAACGGCCATCATTGAGATGAAGTCGGGTGATTGGATTGATGACATTGCTAGTTGTCGCCTATTGATGGATAAGCGCAAGACGGAAGTGCAATTGATGGCCGAGCACCGCGAAGTAGAGATGCTGAAGCAGCGCTTTGTATTAAACCAATCCAGCAATAAATTCAGCGCAAGTAAGCCTGACTCTAGTCGTAAGAAAGGCTAGAGCCCATCTTGTTTGCATTACGCCCCCCTCGATCCCAGCGCACAATTTACTTCTGGTTTCTGGCATTTACCAGTTTCTTGGTGGTGGTCTCATTAATGACCCTACTGGGGGCTGCTAGTGAGCTGTCTAGTTCCTCGGATGAGCTTAAGAACCTCAAGGTAACTGGACCCAATTTAGAAGACTTTGTGAAGACACAAAGCATCGACTTCCGTATAAACAATAACAACAACCAGCGCCGACTCAGGGCAGCAGACATACCCAAACTGGCGGACGATGCGATTGTTCCGGTGAGCTTGGATGATGCCGTCAACCGGGCCTTCCAATTTTTTGCGGAGTTTGAGAATAAACGGTTTAAACCCATTCTGGACGTGACCTTGCCGGTGATTGAGTCCGTTGAACCTCTCTCTCCTGCTGGCCTTGCCGGAGTAAAGCCTGGGGATATCGTTACCTATCTCAATGCAGTCAAAATTGAATCTGTAGCAGGCTTTTATTTCGCGCTCAACGATAGACCGGCTGCGGAGCTTACGCTAAAACTACTGAGAAATAAAAGAGAACCTGTTTCGGTTGTGATGCGAATAACCGGCAAAGGGCAAATTAACGACAGTAATATCGGCTTGCGTTTTGTAACCCCTCCAGACGCGGTTTATTACACGGAGCAGGAAACCAAGCGCCAAGCCGATCAATATCGTCGTGAAATGCTTTCGGCGATTCCCATCGATTGGCGTGCGGATGCGGCAAATAATTTAATGCAGAATGCAAGGCGCCTCAATCTGATTTCCAGAGGCCTTATTGATCCGTCTGGGGCGAATACAGCCAAGATTCAATCAAGGGAGGTATTGGCATGGCAGCACAAAAAGTACCTTGAAAACGTTGAGGTGTATTTTTCGCAGAAATGGAAAATTGAGCGTCGCAGTGCTGACTATTTAACTGGAATGGGTGATGCCGTCGTCGCTCTCGTTTGCAGCTTATTTATTTTTGCGATTGCATTTGGCTTGTTTTGGTATCAGCGTCAGCTACCTGGTAAGAGCGCATGATGAATAGCGAAAAACCAGAGTATTGGCTCGGTATGCGCATCAACGGAGAGCGGTATGCGCTGCCAGCAAGTGCAGTGCAATCGGTTTTTTTATACCCTGAAGCGGAGCAATCGTTGGGCGATTTACGCATTAGTGGTGTTGTGGTGCATGAGGGTGCACCAGTGTATCTACGCAATCATTTTCAGGTATTGCGGTTTAACCGCCGCCCAGAAACATTGTCCCATTGGCAGCAAGTGCTCAAACCAGGAAATGCCCCATGGATTCTGATTTTAAAAGACGGTCCAAATCAAGGCCTTGGCTTTCGGGTAAATAATATTGCTGGCCCCTTTCACGCCTCCATCCTAAGCGACTCCTTGTTCGTGCATCACCATGGGATCGATTATTTATTGTTGGAGGCTTCTTAGGGCCAGGTAACCGACCTGATTCATTAGCTAGAAAAAATTTATGAGCAAAAAATATCAAAACCATATCTTTCAGCGTCCAACGACCATATGGCGCTGGCTGGCCATTGTTTCTTTTGTTATCGCGCTGATCGCCAGCATCAGTGCATTCATCTCCGCGCGCAATTGGGTCTCGGATGGTAGCTATTTGCAGTCCATTGATATTGAGCAAATTGAAGTGTTGCGCCTCATTCCTGCTTTAAAAGAATTGCAAACTCAAACGAATGCTGCAGTTGGGTTAGAGCCTAGTTTTTTTAATAATCTGAAAAAATCCGACAGTCTATTTAAGTCTTTAACCGATGATCTAAAGCCGCAGACTAATGCGGCAAGCGCAGGCGCTTCCAAAGCTGTAGCTCCAGCAACTCAGCCAAAAAATACGGCCAAGTCGGGCGCAAGTGCGACTCCCCAAGCAACCCTCTCAGATAACCCGATATTGGCTTTTTTCCAAAGAGTAGACGCCAAAATCATGAATCTCCTGTTTGGTAAGCCTGATAAATATGCCTACCTGTCGGAAGACAAGTTCGAGCCTGCTGATTCGCCTTCCGGTTCCGCAAAGTCACCTCAGGTGAACAGCGTGCAGGATGTTTTGCAAGGGGCAAAGAAAACAGAGCAGGCCATTGGCGCTGTTTTAGCTCAAGAAAAAAGCCTGGCGGGCGTCGCTATTCTTGCGAAGTCAGCTGAAGCCTTATTGGCTCCAAAAGGAGTGCTAGAGCTGGATAAGATGGCGGCCGATTTCCCAGCCAGAAACTATGCAGAAAGTCTGGATGCGTTTGTAAAGGCAAACACGGCATGGCAAAAAAATATTATTGACTCCGCTAATAATGCTGAATTACAAAAAGCCTTGGGTACGGTGATTGACCAAAAAGTATTGCTTGAGATTGAGCTCGGCAAAAAAGGGACTGCTAAATCTGCACCTAAATTAGGTGAGGTGATGGCTAAAGTACACCAAACACCATGGCATACCAAGTTGCCGCAAGAAAGCGCCGTAGCGTTAAAACTCTATGCGCCTGGCATATCGACCATTCGCGAATTTGCCTCTGGTCATGAGGCCTTGAAGGTGGTTGCTCAGCAGAACTCCCAGGGTTTGGGATTTTTTGATTTCGAGACTGCGGGTGGCTTTTTGGGGCTCACTCTGTTGTCTCTCCTTGGGATGTTGGGGGTCGCCATTGGGGGCTTCCTCTACCTGCGCAATACCAGCCTAAACGCAATCGATTTGCAACGTGCTGCACCCGTTGCCTCTGCTACCGATCAGATCCTCAGCTCAATTGACTTAGGCTTTGATAATGCGCCAAGCATGAAGGTGTTGGATAAAAAGGAGCCGGATCTAAAGCCTGCCGTAGCAGAGCGCCAACAAGCCAACGAAGGTACGACAACACCGGAATTAAAAACCGTTGTGAATGTCATCTCCGAGCTGAGCGGCGACTTAAGAGAGAGAATTAGTAATATCGAACAGCGCTTTAAATTACTTGGCCAGTTAAGTAATAAGCTGCGCCACTCAGTCAATACACTCCAAGATAAGGCGGCGCAAATTCGCCCTGCTAACTCGACTGAGGACGATGCGATTTATGCTGGCTCAACCGACAGGGGCGGTAGGGTAGGTCCATTGGATCAATTGCAAGATGCATTCTTTGCTTTAAAACAGCAGGGTGTCCGACTCTATTTGGCAATTTTAGATAATCACTCCAGTAAGCAGCTTGCGGTGGAAACGGAGCAGTTAAATCTCCTGGTAGACCGCGTAGAAGCGACTGTGTCGAAAATGCGGGGCTCACTTGCACTGGCTTTGGACCAAGCAGCTGCTTCTGAGCAGTTTGCCCCAGAGGTTTCTTTAGAGGCGATTGAGTTGATGTCGATGGATGCGAAACAAGTGATTCGTGACCTCGATGTTTGGGAAGAAGAGTTTGATGGCCTTGGTCAGGAGTTCTCGGACCTCAAACGTCAAGCGAAAACCTAATGCGGTGTATTGGATAAAAGCGCAACCTTATGGCTGAAGAAAAACCGCTATTTCTAATTGACGTTGATCGTGCGATCGAGGGATTGCTGTCGTCTTCTCCGGTCAATGGTGATGCGGGATCGGCCAGAGTTCAGTCTTTGGTCATGTACAGCGTTGATTTGGCAAATGCCCTTGATGGAGCTGGGCTCGATGCATTGAGTGGATTTGCAAATGCGTTGTCCGAGAGTTTTGTTGCCAATCGGCCCCAAGCATTTTTGTTGATTACAGAGTTAATTACCTTAGTCAATGCAGAGGCCGCGTTAATTCATCCCTCGGGTAGCTCTCAGGCTCCAGTCAATCTTGAGCGCTTAAATCAGGCTAAAGCAGATTTCGAGAAAAAATTAAATCAGCTAAAAGAAGGTGTGCCGATTTCGCCGGAACCGCTGTCGATTGCTACCCCTCTGTCTGATGTGACGGTGGTGCAGGCGCAGCCACAGCCCCCGCAAACAGCTTCGATTGATGAAGATGAATACGTCGACGAATTTCCGAACCAGGAATTTTCTTCGGAGATCAAGGAGCGCTTGCGTGCATTTGAAAAGCCCCTGGAGGCTCAACCTCAAGCGCAAGCGCAAGTTCAACCTCAACCTCAAGCTCAAGCTCAAGCTCAAGCTCAAGCAGCAGTACCCCAATTTGCAGAAGATGAGCAGACAAAGCTTGAGCCGAGCCGCAATGAGGACCATTCTGCCCATGATCTCAATCGGCTTTTTACGCCACGGCAAGATTCGCCACCCGCCGTCATGCCAGAACCAAAAGCATTTTCAATCCCCGAGGGCCTGACCAAGCCGATTGATCGGGCAAGCACCTTTGATTACTCTAGCCATACACGGTATCAAGACAAGCATTACGTTTTAGACCGCGCAAGCAATTTGAATCGGCTGCAAAAAGCCCGTAGCCTAGCGGGTAAGGGTCAAAGCTGGAGCGGGGTCGAGCTCGACTTTGTGCTGAGCAAAGAGCAGGATGAGCTAATCCATACAGGGCAGCAATCATTACGGCATATTTTTGATAATTTGACGGATGAGCTTTTAATTGATGAGGTGTATGCCGATGCGGATATAGCCCAGCAACTTCTCACGATTCTCAGTATTTTGCCCCCATGCCCTAGTATTTTTGCGGTTCAGCAAGAGTTGATGATCTTCATCGACCTCGATCACATTTCTTTATCGCAAGAGCACCTGTTGGCAGTGGGAAGCATGATGGCTGAAATCGGTGGCTCCTTAGAGGTGCATCACGAAGGCGTCCGTTTATCTTGCCCATCGAGTCTCTTGAGAATGCCGATGGCGTATTTTTCACGCCACGGAAATTTCTATGCTGTGTCGGCGATTCAATATTTGGGAGAAGAGCAGCTGGATAAAGCTGCTGACTCGAAAGTGGATTCGATCGGTGAAATCATTCATCCAGCCAGGAAGATTGCGGTTCGCGCTGGACTGGAGATTTATTGGCTGTATGCCCACGAATTTTTGGGCGTAGAGAATATGAACGTCCATCAAAATATTCCTGCGGCATTGGAGCGCCCCCATTGGTTGGCTGGCGTTGCTCTGGATGGGACCAATAATGTCTATTCTTGGGTTGCGCTCGAGAGGTACGTCAAATAATGCGCAGCTTTCGTCTGCCCCTGTGTATTGGCCTATTGCACTGGTTCTTGGCGATTTCTGCTCAAGCCGCACTGACGCCCGACTTGGAGGCCTCGATTAAGCGTTACATTCAAAAGAGCCCGAGTGTGAATGGCTTGCGAGTGGAGGTTCAGTTGATCGAGCCCAGCCAGGTGATTCCACCCTGCATTGGCGGTTCGATTGAGATCATCACACCCCCTGGCGTAAGGTTGTGGGGTAGAAGTACCCTGCAATTGCGTTGCGCCAAGGCTTCCTGGATGGTTAATGTGCCATTAAATATCCGTGCTTTTGGGGATTATGTGGTGGCTAGCCGCTACCTGCCTTTTGGTCAAAAGCTAGAAAGTGGCGATATTCGGGTGATTGAGGGCGATTTAAGCGCCCTGCCCGACGATGTCTTGAGGACGCCTCGGGCGGCCTTCGATAAGGTTTTGGGTCGACCACTGCAAATGGGTGCTCCGATTGGGCTAAACGATTTAAAGGAATCTGCCGTAGTTAAATCAGGAGACCCTGTTTTGATCCAGTTGGTCGGTAAGGGCTTTCAGGTATCTGGCGAGGGAACCGCCCAAAGTTCTGGGATGGTTGGCGATATGGTGCGGGTTCGGCTGATGGACGGCCAGACTTTGCAGGGCAGGGTATTAAGACCAGGCGTGGTTGGGGTTAATTTAGAGTGAGCAATGACTTACTTTATGCGGTACAGTATTATTTAAAGGTAGTTAGCTAGTAAAATGACGGTATAGCGGTAAACAGGAGAAGACGATGAAGATTAATGAGAATGCACCACTGATTCCGCCAAATTCAGGAGTGGGCAAAGCCACCCCAGGCGTAAGCTCGTCTGCCGTTAATCAGTCCTCTAGCAAAACTACTGCCGAAGCGGTTCCTGGTCCAGCGGTTAACCTGGACATTAGCCTGACTGCTAAATTGGCGGAAGTACAAAGCGATTCCAAAGCCAACAAAGCAAGCGATGAGGCCTTAATCCAAAAACTGCGTGCCAAGGTTGCTGCCGGTGAATTCGAAATCGATTACAAACAAATTTCCCAAGCCATGCTCAAGGATGTTGTTGCTGCAATTGGCCAAAAACCCAAGAGCATCTAAGCCGTACCCAATCCTGTAGTAACGCCCCATTGAACGCGTTCACCCCACTATGACGGACTCTGTCGGCACAATGTCATTTGATGCATTGCACGCATTTCTAGAAAAAATTGACATTGCTGTGCGGGATTTGCGTTCCGCCCTCGAGGCAAATGATATGGATCGCTTACCGGCCGCGCTTGAGTTGACCAATGCGGCTCTAGACTCGATCAATGCCTATCCCGGCGGCGCAGAAAAGCTCAGGGGGGATATTAATCAATTCCCCGAGGGTCAAAAAGAGCAGCTATTAAGCCTACTGAATGAAACGTCCACCAACCACCAAATTAATGGCGATCTAATACGCCTAGCGATGCAGCGCAGTGCTGCCATGCAGTCCTTTATTGCGCAGCAAGCCCCGGGTGCCACCTATGGCAGCGATGGCGGTGTTCCTGGCTCGGTCGGCGGCGTCCTATCCCGCAAGGTTTAGAGGTCTTCGCGCGCACCTAAAGCGTGCATCCATGGGGCAAACATTCGTATAATTGGAGCTTTCCCAAGCCCCAATCGAGATTCTGCTTCATGGCGGCATGGGGCCTTTTGAACTGCAACCAATGCCATTTAAAATTTACCGACCCGACGCTGGCGACATTGATCCTAAATACGCATTGGACAGCCGTTTTTTATACAAAAATCTAGAAAAATTCTTTTCACCAGGTCCAGTTTCCGCCATCTTCAATACCAAATCGTCCCAGTTGCTACCAGTAAGTGTAGATGGCATTGACGCCAAGACAGGCTTTAAATTCAAGGTAGAGGAGGCCCCCAAAAATGGGGTTCACGCGTTCATCAGCGACTCCTGTATTTTTGTATCTGGCCTGGAACTGGGTAAATTGCAATTTGCAATGCAGGGATTGAGGTCGCTGGATAACGGATTACTGGCATGCGATATCCCCAAGGCAGCTAATTTAATCCAGCGCCGAGAGGATTTTAGAGTCCCCGCCCCTCCCGATCGAGCCTTTAAGGCCTTGATTTATTTCAGTGTCGGCAAGGAAATGATTGCAGACATTATTGATATTTCTGATAAAGGCATTCAGTTTGATCTGCGCTTGGGCGCGTCCGAGTTTGAGGTTGGAACAATTTGGAGCAATTGCACCTTAGAGCGATTACAGGCACGTACCGCCAAGTTTGATCTGATTATTCGCAGTATTAGGCCCAGCCTACTTGAGGAATCTCGGATTCGGGTGGGGTGCGAGCTATATCAGCCTACGCGCTTGAATCTAAATGAGTTTGCCAGCATCCGGACCGCCATTCAAAGCTCTAGAGTCAATCATAGAATCAATTATTGGTATCAAGACGCCTCGTGGTGTTGATTTTTCGGCCCCCTCTAATTTGACAAAAAACGCAATGCATCAATCGTGATTTACGAAATATAATTAGATCTAATATAAATTTCTATTTTGGAGTTCAATTCCATGAGTTACGGCGCAATTGAATTAGGGCAGCTCAATATGCAAAAAGGCAAATTTGATGTTGCCTTTGATATTTTGTTCGACTGTGCAGTCAACGACCAAAATGACGATGCTGTTTTCCTGATGACCAAAATGGTGTTCGACGGAAACCTCTCTCCGGAACACATTGAAAAATTCTACGAATTGCAAAATGGGCATACTAGCTTGGGCAATGGTTATGCGCTCTTTAATGTGGGCCTGATGCATGAGCGCGGCCTTGGCAAAGTGGCTCAAAATTACAAGATTGCGGTCGACTATTACCAAAAAGCAGTTAAGGAAGAGGTAAAAGACGCTTATTGCAATTTAGGCAATATCCTTGCACTCGGCTTAGGAATGGACCAAGGGGTTCCAAGGGACGTCAATATGGGAGTGAAGTACCTTTCGGTGGGCGCTGAGGAAGGTAGTCGTCAGTGCGCTTATACCTTGGGCTCGCTGTATGGCAAAGGTGAGTTTATTCCGCAAGACCTCAAAAAAGCCTTCTACTATCTCTCGCTAGCAGCGCTGCAGGGGCATGATCAAGCAAAACGGGTATTGCATATTTTTGTACACAGCCATAAAGAAGACTACGACGAAGAGATGACGGCTGCGGAGTTGCAGTTTGGCAAGATTCAGAATTTACGCATGCTGTATAAGTGCATGTAAGCGGCTGGCAATTGAGGTCCGTTTGACTTCATAATCGCAGCCTGCTGTAGTAATCCATACCCTTGACTGGTCTCCCATGCAGTTTGATAATTCGCGTTTAGATATTGCTACCTTAAACCTTAGAAAGGGTAGGTACGCTGCCGCCTTTGAGCTTTTCTTTGAGCTCGCAGTAAACGATTTCGATCAAGAAGCCCAATTTGCCTTAACCAAGATGTGCTTTGATGGCCATCTTGACCCAGAACAAATCAATAAGTTATTTACTTGGGTGAACTCCAATAGTAGCCTGGGCAATGGCTACGCCCACTTTAATGTTGGACTGATGCATGAGCGGGGCATGGGAGAGATTAAACAGGACTACAAGACTGCAATTGAGTATTACGAGAAGGCAATCAAAGAAGAGGTACACGATGCCTATTGCAATCTGGGCAATATCTATGCACTTGGTCTGGGCGAAGAGCAGGGCATTCCAAGGGATATTTTCAAGGGCATTGCGTATCTAACGGAAGGCGCCCAAGAAGGGAGTCGCCAAGCTGCGTATACCTTGGGCTGTTTGTATGAGAAAGGGGAGTACATCCCTCAGGACCATAAAAAAGCCTGCTACTACTTGGTACTCGCCACCTTACAAAAGCACGATCAAGCCCACCGGGTCTTGATTATGTTCCAGCACGCGAATAAAGGAAATTACGATCTCGAGTTTGATGCTGCCGAGGCGCAGCATGGAAAAATTCAGAACATGCGCAAACTCTATCGCTGCCTGTAAAGGGCTTACACAAACCAATACTGGGCTTTAACACTAGGCCTTCAGCTTGGCCCGAATGCGAATCATCCCTTGCGTATGAATTTGGCTAATGCGGCCCGGGGTAATGTTCATCACCTGGGCAATTTCCCGATAGGAGAGGTCTTCTTGGTAGTGAAGCCCGAATACCAACCGTTCATTTTCAGGCAATCCCTCTAGGATCACTGCGATGCGTTCGGCGAGCTGGCTCATCGCAACCGCGCGCATTGGATCCGAGTCCATGGCATCAGACGGTAACAGGTCATCCGATAAATCATCCAGGGGCATCAGGTGCACCATATTGGCCATGATGGCGTGATAAGCCTCAATGGTGATTTCAGCGCCCAGCGCGATTTCTTTTTCGGATGGGTGGCGACCTAAGTTTTGCTCCAGCTTGCGCGTGACCTTCTCAATGCCCTCAAGCTCATCGCGCTGATTGCGGGGGAGGATGTCGTTTTTTCGGCAGGAGTCGTAAATCGCGCCCCGAATGCGGGTTCGGGCATAGGCCTCAAAGGCAAGGTTGGCTTGCGGCTCATACCGATTGAGGGCATCCAAAAGACCGGTAAGCCCTTCTTGGATGAGGTCATCAACCTCGACATTGGGCGGCAGACGCGAGCAAATTTGATGGGCAATGCGCTTGACCAGGGGCAAATGCTGTTCGATTGCTTGATTAATGTCGATCGACTGGGCGTAGGCGGATGGCTTCAATCACAACTCATTTTGTGGGGGCACTTCATTCTATGCGACTTAGCTTGTGATGCGTGCAGAGATCGCCTTAAAAAATCCCATGGGTAACACAAACTCATGTGACTCGCCTTTGCTGACGGGGCTCCAAGTTAAGTCATCGGGATCCACTTCGACGCGCTCTGCAGTAAAGGCCTTAATCCACCCAATGAAATCCAGGGGCTGCTCTAGGGCAGACAGCGAGGCAGTGTGGAGTTTTTCAAAGGCCTGTGCACCGGCGGTTTCATCTTCTCCGCCGACGATCAAGATCGAGAGCGGCTCATCGACTTGCAAAATCGCCATTTGACGTATCAAGACCATGGCTTTCTTGAGGGAATCATGGTCACTTGCCGTAACCAAAATACGTTTGATATTACTACCGTAATACGAAACGATATTAGCCTGAGGATCAATCGTAGGAAAAATAATGTAGTCAATATCGATTTCATGGCTGACTAAACGTTGATCCAACTGAGGGTATTTGGCAAAGCGGTGGGTAACCTCTGGACGCAATTTCACACTGGTTGCGTACCAAAAATTCTCTTCAACCGCTTTAATGCTTCTGGGTAAGTCGATCGAGCTGGTAAACACTTGTCCTAAGTCATACCGAATGGGGTATAAAAAACCGGACATGGTTTTGCGCTCCGACAGCGCAATCTCATCAATCAGAAGTACTTTATGCCCCAAGTGCTTTACATTCTGCGCGGTGCTGTGACCTAGGTGAATGGTTGAGTCGGCATCCAGGGTGCTCGCAATGCAAATCACCCGTGCCAACTCGGCGCCAAAGATATTGCGTAAGCCCGCTGCTTGATCTGTACTGATGCTGGCTGCTGTGCTCATGGATTCACTTTGCGAATCCAGTCGCCCAAGTGATCTGAAAGTAGTGCAGGCACTTGCTCGTCTGTAATCGAGAATGTTTCAGAGAAGGCGCGCACGGCCATAGCGCGGTGACTCAAGTAATTAATGTCCGGTTGGCTGAGGTCCTCTGGAACACGTTGGCCATTGGAAACAAAGAGCACGGATAAATCGTGGCGAATGACGCTGTCAATTACTGGGGCGAGATGGGCAGCTTCATCAATTTTGGTAATGATCACTGAATCAAGCTTCTCACCATTGGCATTGAGCATCGCTTGGTTATGCAGATTAATGACCTCTTCCTGGGTGCGCAAATCGGTTGTGGAGCTCATGACTAAAATGCGCTTTGTTTTATTAGAGCCATGCTGTAGCAGCAGGGACTGTTCAATCATTAAAGTATCGCGTTGACTGACCCCGGCGGTGTCCAGAATCACGATTTTGCGATTGGAAAACTCCTTAAGCTTTGCAGCCAAATCCTCACTATCCCTTACGGCAGTGAGTGAGAGGCCCAAGATTTTGGCAAAGGTTTTGAGTTGCTCCTGGGCGCCAATACGGTACGTGTCGGTTGTGAGGAGAGCCACTTGATTGCGGCCATAACGCAATACGCAGCGCGCGGCAATCTTGGCAACGGTGGTAGTTTTACCAACACCAGTTGGGCCAATAAATGCGAATATACCGCCGCGATCAAAAATATCAAACGCATGGGATGTCTTAATCATGCACTTGACTTGCTCACGGGCATTTTTGATGAGGGCGGGAACACTCAGATCTTCCGGCAGTTTGTGCGCAATTTCAGCACACAGTTTTGGTGAAAAGCCGCTGTTCAGTAGGTGCTTCACAATTTCGGTAACGTGCTTATTTTCCTGCTGAATGCTGCCCCAAAAATTACTGGCAACATGGGACTGCAGTAAGTATTTCACTTCGCTGATTTCGGTTAAGAGCTTTTCAACCTTGGGTGAGCTGGCGGACTCAAATCCGCTAAGACTTGTTGCTACAGGCGGTACGCTTGGAGTACTGGGAGTAGTAGAGGCAACTGCTTGTTGCAACACTGCTTCGGAATTACGATGCGCTTGCGCGGCGTTCTGGGCGGCTACCCTGGCGGCGTTTAGTGCGGCAAGATCCTGAGCAGCCTTTGCATTTGCAGCGGCAGAGGCATTAAAGATCGCATCATTATTAGAGGGATTGATCACGCTGCTGTCGTTGCGGTGAATGCGCTCAACATCATTAAATGAGGTTGGCAAAAACGCTTCGGAGCCGGGTGCTCGAATGGGGCGACCTGCTCTCGCTGGGTTACGCCTGAGGCTCCCCACAGGAATATCACTGCGCAATTTTGGCTCGGGGCTCTGCACACGGCGGGCAATCGCATTTTCAAATTTATCGGAAAGGCCAGATTGAGCCATGGACCGCTCTGAAAACGGACTGACTTCAGCGCTAAAGGCTTCGGCTGATTCGGAGTGACTGGATAAATTGGCTAAGTCTTGCGAGGTGATGGCAATGATCTCAACGCCTTGGTCGGTGTCTTTCGTGGAGAGCACCATGGCATCCGAACCCAATTCAGTGCGAATCAACTTTAATGCTTCGGCAGTATTGGCTGCGATGAATTTTTGAGGGCCCATGCTTAAACTCCGGAGTAGATCTCTTTAGTGTTGATTTTAGGGGTTTTTGCCCGCTTGGGAACAAAGAACTTTGAAGAAAGCAAGATTGGCGGTAGGCGGCAATTCGCTTAAGGCCAGAACGATCGCCTGGGGGCAGACTCGGCGCGCTATTCGGGAGATGGTGGTCCGGGTTCGAGTGCCGCTCACGATCACTGGGGGCAGGTTTTGGTTCTCCATTTCCTGGACCCCCTGAATCACCTCTTCACCAAACATACGGGCCAATGAAGGCTCAATCAGCCCGTCCGGCGCAATGGCGCCGGCACCAATCGACTGTTCAATTAATCGTTCGAATTCCGGCTGAATTCCTAAAACCTGGTAATTGTTACCGTCGCCGAGAGTGTCTTGAACAATGGTGCGGCGCAGTGCATACCGAATGTGGGGCAGGATCTCCAATGGGTCATTGAGTTTGCCGGCGAACTCGCTGGAGATCTCCAAAATGGTGCGCAAGTCTTTGATCGGCACATTTTCTTCAAGCAAGAGCTGCAAGGTGCGTTGCAACTGGGCCACGGTCACAATCTTTGGAATTACATCCTCAACCAATTTGGGGTAGCTCATCTTGAAATGATCGAGTAAGTCTTGCGTTTCTTGGCGACCTAAAAGCTCAGCGGCGTGTTGGTGTATCAGGTGGTCCAGGTGGGTGGTAATGACCACCGCGGGTTCCACCACGGTATAGCCTTTAGCAATCGCCTCATCGCGCATGTTGCGTTCGATCCATACCGCAGGCATGCCAAAGGTCGGGTCTTTGACTTCAATGCCCGGAATTTTTTCAGTACCACTTTGCTGAATGGCGAGTAAGCGATCGGGCAAGCATTGGCCACGGCCAATTTCTGCACCATAAAGCAAGATGCGGTAGGTTTCGGCATTGAGTTGCAAGTTATCCCGAATGTGCACCGACGGAATTAAAAAACCAACTTGGGTGACAAACTTACGCCGAATCGCTTTAATGCGCTTGATCAGGTCACTGTCATCGCCCTTATCTACCAGGGGTATCAAGCGATAGGCCAACTCAAGGCAAAGCGGCTCGACGATCGGCACATCTTTCCATTCCAGCTCTTCATTTACAACCGGTTTAGCAGAGGCAATTTTTTCTGCCGCTACCTTTCGTTTGATACGTTGATGGCTTAAGTAGGCAAGACCCCCAAAGAGCAGAGCAAAGCTAAGGAAAATGAGGTGAGGCATGCCGGGCAAAATGCCCAAAATACCCATCACAGCAGCCACTACGCCCAAGGCACTGCTGTTGGCTTCAAATTGCTTAGAGACCTGCCCTGAAAAATCATCCTCGGTTGCAACGCGAGTGACTAAGATACCGGCCGCCGTTGAAATGATCAGCGCCGGAATTTGTGCAACGAGGCCATCACCAATGGTGAGCGATGCAAATACGCCAAGGGCTTTACCAAATTCCATGTCGTGTTGCAGCACGCCGATCATCACGCCGCCGATCAGGTTAATCACCAAAATCATG
>JBIPON010000062.1:0-9451 GCA_044379065.1 Polynucleobacter sp.
TTTTGCATTCCAGTTGGACTTAGTAATCAGGAGCTTGAAAAAGTCGATGCTCTTATCAAAGAGAGAATCTCCTTAAAAAAGGGGGATGCCCTCTACCGTCACGGCAACCCCATGTCGTCGGTCTATAGTGTTCGCTTTGGCACACTCAAAACAGAACATACCCTCGCCGATGGACGGGCACAAATCATTGGCTTTCATCTCCCTGGTGAAATTCTTGGTCTTGATGCCATTGGTGAAGGCTACCATCAATCCGATGCCATTGCCCTTGAAGATAGTGAGGCGTGCATTATTCGCTTTACCGAGTTTGAGTCCCTTGCTAGTCAAATACCTACATTACAAAATCAATTCCACCGCATTCTAAGCCGCGAGCTAACCCAAGATCAGCGCCACTTACTCTCGCTTGGAAGCCTTCGTGCAGAAGAGCGCCTAGCAGGCTTCCTACTAAACTTATCGGAGCGCCTGACTGTTCGCGGCTACACCAATCACGAGCTTGATCTCCGCATGAGCCGAGAGGAAATTGGCAGTTATCTGGGTATTCAAATTGAGACCGTGAGTCGGATGCTATCTCGATTTGGTGAATCTGGCCTTATTCAGGTAAAACAGCGGCATGTCAAACTCATCGATATCGATGGATTGTACGAGCTCGCCGGCCTATCGAATCCAGGCCGCTCACCCGAAGGCAAAATCTGTATCTAAATCAGGTCAGCTTCATCCTCACAAATTTTAGGTCCCTCTCCCGCCTTAGGTAAAACAAAAATGCTGAGTGCGCTAGAGCTTGCACAAAATGCCCAAATAATAAAAAACCCTAAGGTATAAATTCCCTCGTTTGATATCGCAATAGGCTCACCAAAGAGAAGAATATCGTCGGGATGAATCACAGTAAACAATAGGCCCTCAGCAATACCTGCCACTAAAAAAGAAGGCCACAAGATCCATATAAGTAAACGTGATCTCATTTAGAGACTGCCTCAATCTTTAATCCTTTTTTATTCACACCATCCCGAATCGGCTGATCGGCATGGTGTGTAAAGGCAAGCCAAATTGTTATTGCACAACCAATCGCTGCCACTGCAGGGCCGCTGATTAAAAGCCAAGGCCATAATTGCTTCCACCAGGGCTTAACGAAAGATTGACTTGACATGATTTTTCCTTTCAAAACGAACTTAACGTGGCACGATGAATGTCGATTTTTCATCGCGTAGCCGAGTAACGCCGTCGTTACCCTTATGCAGCTCAACGCCTTCCACTTCAAAATGAATCGGGTAATTTCCTGAATTAGTCTCGCCTAGTGGTGAGCTCACTCGAATTGGTATCAATTGATTGCTAGAGGGTTCAACCAATACATTCGTTAACGGCTTTCCTTGTGATGTCAGTATTTCTAAATTAGGTAAGCCTGTCACCTTAAAATTGACGCGCATTGCATTCTCGGAAGAATTCATTACTTGAATACGGTATACATTCTCAATCCGATCGCCATCCACCTCGCGTGCCAAGGCGCCACGATCCCGCATCACATCAGCTCGCAATGGATTGCGGGTCGCCAAGGAAGCTAAAAAAGCGGCGGTTAATATCACAATGACCGCTGTATAAAAAATGATTCGTGGGCGAAAAATACGGCGGATGGCGCTCTCTTGAGATGCGCGCTCAAGGATCGCTCGTTCACTGGTATAGCGAATCAAGCCTTTTGGGTATTGCATCTTATCCATCACTTGATTACAGGCATCAATACAGGCGCCACACCCAATGCACATGTATTGCAATCCGTCACGAATATCAATTCCGGTAGGGCAAACTTGGACACAAATACTGCAATCAACACAATCGCCTAAGCCACTTGCAATATGGTTTTCGGATTTACCGCGGCCTCCACGGGGCTCGCCTCGGACCGTATCGTAAGTCACCAGAAAGGTATCCTTATCTACCATCACGCTTTGAAAGCGGGCGTAAGGGCACATGTATTTACAGACCTGTTCGCGCATAAAGCCAGCGTTACCCCAGGTGGCAAAGCTATAGAAGAAGAGCCAAAAAGCCTGCCATGGTCCTAAGGTGGCGCTCATGACCTCGCCCGCCAACATGTGAATCGGTGTGAAATACCCCACAAAAGTAAAGCCGGTCCAACACGCGACGATTACCCACAGAGCATGTTTTGTGATTTTGAGTCGCCACTTATTGAAATTCCAAGGCCACTCTAGTCCATCTAAACGGATACGGGCAAACCGATCGCCTTCGACTTTGCGCTCGATCCACATAAACACTTCGGTATAAACGGTTTGTGGGCAGGCATAGCCACAAAAGAGCCGGCCTGCAACCGCAGTAAATAAAAATAAACTCAGCGCAGAAAGTATTAATAGGAGTGTGAGGTAAATCACATCCTGTGGCCACAGAATCAAGCCAAAGATATAAAACTTCCGCTGAACTAAATCAAACAATACGGCTTGGCGCTCATTCCAACTAAGCCAAGGCAATCCGTAAAAGAGAATTTGAGTCAGAAATACAAATACAATGCGCCAGCGAGCAAAAATGCCGGATACCGATCTAGGGTGAATCTTACGGCGCACTTCATAAAGCGATTCCTCAACCGATTGAATCGGAATCACTTTTGGATCAGGCAATGCTCCAAGCACTATTGTTTGGCCTGCTCGACGCGAATATTCGTTAGACTCCAAACATAGGCAGAGATCAACTGCACTTTTTCTGGCGTAAGGATTGCCTCATGGGCAGGCATCTGCCCATTACGCCCTTTCGCAATCGACTCTGTAACCGCAGCTTCGGTGCTGCCATACAGCCACGTTTTATCAGTCAAATTCGGGGCGCCGATGGCAGTATTGCCCTTCCCATCCACTGCATGGCATGCGGCACAGTTTGTGGCAAACAATGCGCTACCGCGCTCTGCCTTTGTATGATCAACCGATAATCCGGATAAGCCACGAACATAAGCGCTTAAATCAGCAATATTGTCTTTGCTTAAATGGGCAAATGCCGGCATCACCCCACTTCGTCCTTGCAGAATAGCCGTCTTAATCATCTCTGGGCTGCCGCCATAAAGCCAATCGCTATCGGTCAGATTGGGGAAGCCCTTCGATCCCCCAGCATCCGATCCATGGCACTGTGCGCAGTAATTTAAATAAAGGCGTTGTCCCATTTCACGGGCCTTGGGGTCCGCAGCCACTTGCTTCACATCAAGCTCCATGTACTTGGCATAAATAGGCTTAAGCTCCTCGTTGGCCTTAACAACCGATGTGGTGTAGGCAGTATCAGAGGTGTAACCCAGTAGGCCCGGGTAAGATCCAAGGCCCGGATACAGCAGTAGGTAAGCCAGGCCAAAGACACATGATAAAAGGAACATCCAGGCCCACCAGCGCGGCAATGGATTATTGAGTTCACGTAAATCACCATCCCAGACATGCCCAGTATCGGCAACACTGCCATCTGCGTTTTGCTCTACCGTTACCTTGCGCTGAGTAGAAAGCAGCCACACACACCATGCAATACCAATTAAGGTAATGGCCGCAATAAATATGCTCCAGTAGGAATCGATAAAGTCACTCATTTCTTTTCCTTAGTAAATTCATCGGGAAGATCAAACGGTAATTCTGCTGACTTCTGATTGGCTGGCTGTCGCTTAGCAGACCATGCCCACCAAATAATGAGAAGAAAAGCAGTTAAGCCCAATACAGTTGAAATAGCAGACAAATAGGGGGCGATGATTTCGATCATGTCATTTGTCCTTTATTTGCCGATGCTGGTAGCGGAGCTAGTGGCGACCGCTGGATTGGTTGATCTGCGGTGAATGCCCAAACCTTGCATATAGGCAATTAAGGCATCCTCCTCTGTCTTGCCTTCCAGCTCTTTCGGTGCATTGGCAATTTCTTCCTCGGTGTACGGAACACCCAGTCGGCGTAAGGCCTTCATATGCGACTGGATGCTGCCTGCATTCGCAGCGGCGTGCTGGAGATAGTGATAAGACGGCATATTCGATTCAGGAACTACGTCCCTTGGATTCCGAAAATGAATCCGATGCCATTCATCTGAATAGCGTCCACCCACACGCGCCAGATCGGGCCCCGTCCGCTTACTGCCCCATAAAAATGGATGATCGTAAACTGATTCACCGGCTAATGAGTAAGGACCGTAGCGCTCTGTTTCTGAACGTAGAGTACGAATTTGCTGCGAGTGGCAGCCAACGCAGCCCTCACGTTGGTAGATATCTCGGCCCGCAAGACTGAGTGCCGGAAAAGGAACTACGCCTGGCGATGGTTGTGTTGTCGAGTGCTGAAAAAAGAGCGGCACAATTTGTACCAAACCGGCTATCGACACCACCACAATCGTGGCAATAATCAACCAACCAATATTGCGCTCAAAGGTTTCATGGGAAAAGAATTTGTATGGCTTAGGCATGGCTTTTCTTCTCCTTAATGGGCCATCACCAACGGCGCAGGTATAGGCGCGTCAATGAACCTCTTGTTGTGAAGCGTCTTATAGACGTTGTATGCCATCAGGAGCATGCCGCCTAAGTAGCATAGGCCACCAATTAAACGAATGACATAGAAGGGATAGGTTGCCTTGACTGATTCAACAAAGCTATAAGTCAAAGTGCCATCTGGCTCAAATGCGCGCCACATTAAACCTTGCATCACACCTGCAATCCACATCGCCGCAATGTAAATAACCACACCCAAGGTTGCGATCCAGAAGTGAAGCTCAATCAAGCGTGTGCTGTACATGTCTTTTTTTCCAACAAGGCGCGGTATCAGGTAATAAAGCGAGCCAATTGTGATCATCGCTACCCAGCCGAGCGCCCCAGAATGCACATGGCCAATAGTCCAATCGGTGTAATGGGAAAGACTATTCACGGTCTTAATCGACATCATCGAGCCCTCAAAGGTCGACATGCCATAGAAGGACAGCGCCACAACCAAGAACTTCAATATCGGATCACTGCGTAATTTATGCCAGGCGCCCGAAAGCGTCATAATGCCGTTGATCATGCCGCCCCACGATGGCGCAAGCAGGATGATAGAAAAAACCATGCCCAAAGACTGTGTCCAGTCGGGTAATGCAGTATGTTGCAAGTGGTGTGGGCCAGCCCACATATAGGTAAAGTTCAGGGCCCAAAAGTGCACAATCGATAAACGATAGGAATAGATTGGGCGCTCCGCTTGCTTTGGAATGAAGTAATACATCATCCCCAAAAAGCTGGTGGTCAAGAAAAAACCCACGGCATTATGCCCATACCACCACTGAATCATTGCATCTTGTGTACCCGAATAAGCGGAATAAGACTTAAATAGGCTTGCCGGCATTTCAATGTTATTGACAATGTGCAAAAGCGCGATGGTCAAAATATAAGCACCAAAAAACCAGTTTGATACATAAATGTGTTTTGTTTTGCGCTGCATGATAGTGCCAAAGAAGACCACCGCGTAGGCAACCCACACTACCGTTATTAAGATATCAATCGGCCACTCAAGCTCAGCGTACTCTTTCGAGGTACTAATGCCTAAGGGTAAGGTAATTGCAGCGGCAACAATGACGGCTTGCCAACCCCAGAAGGTAAAGGCCGCTAATTTATCGGAAAATAAGCGCACCTGACAGGTGCGCTGGACAATGTAATAAGAGGTCGCAAACAGCGCACTACCGCCGAACGCAAAGATAACCGCATTAGTATGCAGTGGGCGCAAACGTCCGTAACTCAGCCAGGCGATGTTAAAAGTGATTTCAGGCCAAACCAATTGCGCTGCCAGTATCACCCCGACAAGCATGCCCACAATACCCCAGAGAATGGTCGCAATCGCGAACTGACTAACCACTTTGTAATTGAAGTGATCTTGGTAACTACCCACGGTGCTGCCCATGGCTTCTCCCTTATGCAAATCGTGGCGATAAGCCGCCTTAAATAATGCTCAACAGCGCAATTTATTATCAATTTAAGGGTGTATTGCTGATTTGATCTATATCAAATGAGCTCGGCATAATTGCTCTGGCGAGCTAACTTATTTGCTGCAACTGGCGATTACTAACGGGATTTAGGCTTTGACTTGAGATCAGGAATACGATTTAATTTTTCTGCTTTAGGCACGTCGTCATCCATCAAAATGGCTTCCCCTGGCCCATTTAAATCATCAAACTGCCCGGCTTTTACAGCCCAATAAAAGAGATAGGCCAAAAACGCAATTAGCAGCAATGACAATGGTATTAAAAGGAGCAGGCTTTCCATTACCGCAGTCTAGCGCAATCACCTGCTATACGGAATATGAACGAGCAAACTACACTTTGCGTAGCCGCCACGCATTCAGGGTAACGGCTAGCGAAGATAAAGCCATGCCGATACCCGCAACCCAAGGATTAACCCAGCCCATCATTGCCACTGGTATTGCTACGACGTTATAAATGAAGGCCCACAATAGGCTTTGCTGAATGACGGCTTTTGTGCGATCTGCCATCAAGAGTGCTTTGGCCAGTGGCGCCAAGGAGGTCGCGGTGAGAATGGCATCGGCACTAGCAGAGGCTAGCGGTGAGCCCGAGCCAATTGCTACTGAAACATTGGCCTTCGCTAATAGAGGTGCGTCATTGATGCCATCGCCAATTGCTAAACAGATTCGGCCATCGGCCTGAAGAGCCTCAATAAATGCATACTTGCCTTCAGGTGATATGGTGCTATGGAACTGTGTAATTCCAAAATGGCTTGCCCACCAACTTACCGTCACAGCATCATCACCGGATACCATATGAACTGTAATGCTGCGGCGCTTGGCCATAGCAAGTAATTCACTAACGCCAGCCCTTGGCGTATCTAAAAATACGAAGCGAGCAATTAAACCTTGTTCATCGGCTAAGAAAACAGTGCCATACTCGCCAGAATGCGGATGCATAGCCTCCTTCATATGACCGAGCGACTGCATCCACACTTGGCTACCTAAAACAAAGTTGCCAGCACGCACTCCAGAACCTAGCTGATTATTGACTAGGGTTCCAGGTGAATTGGGAGCAAGCCCTGCTTGATGTGCGGCACGAATAAAGGCTAGTGCTAAAGGGTGAGATTGCCCTTCCTCCAGTCCCGCAGCAATCGCAAGCGCCATCGATCGATCGATATCGGCTCGGAACAATTCGACCTCTGTTAACTCAGGCTCACCCATAGTCAATGTACCGGTCTTATCTAAAACAATATCCGTTACTTTTACCAAGCTTTCCATCACATGACCGCGCACAATCAATAGGCCGAGTTTAGTAACAGCCCCCTGTGATGCCGCCATGGCAGTAGGCACTGCAAGGGAGAGCGCGCATGGGCAACTTGCCACTAAAACAGCAACCAGAACAGTCCACGCTTTGCTAGGATCAATCATGAGCCAAACAGCCGTCGATAAAACGGCACTGGCAATCAAAAAGAGAACAAAATACCCCGCCCATCTTTCAGCCAAGCCAAGCACTGCAGGCTTGGCCTGCAAGGCATTATCCAGTAAAGAGGCAATACCAGCAATGCGAGTTGATTGCCCTACCGCCGTGATTACCATTACCAATGGATTTTGAATATTATGCGTTCCTGCATACAGGGTGTCGCCAATCTGCTTTCGAATCGGCTTTGATTCACCTGTCAGCAGTGATTCATCGAGGCTGCATTCACCCTCAACGAGACTACCATCGGCGGGGATAACGGCACCTGCTGATACCCGCAAATAGTCGCCAATTTGGCACTTAACGACCGGGACAGAATTCAGCTGAGTCGAATTGGGGTAATCGGTAAAGCGCTCGCAGGTCGCAGGTAACTGCTTAGCAAGCGCTTCTGCCCCGCCCTGCGCATCCTGGCGTGCTAGTAATTCGATGTAACGCGCGCTGAGAATAAATGCAACAAACATGGCGATCGAATCAAAATAACTTTCACCAGAACCATTAACTAAATTAATAGTGCCTGCAATGAATGCCAGTGCTAGTGCTAACGCAATTGGCACATCCATGCCCAACATCCTGCTCGGCCAAAAGAGCCTCACACTATGCCATGCAGACTGAAAGATAGGTCCTGCCGAATAGACCATCACAGGTATGGTTAATGCCCAACTTGCCCAGTTGAGCAGCAGCTCGGATTCCGCACTGATGTCACTATCGCCCAGATAAGTAGGCCACGCATACATCATGACCTGCATCATGCCCAATAGGGCTACACCCAAACGGGCGAGTAATTGCCGTCGCTCTTTCTTGGCCATTTCAATCGCAATCGAAGGCTCAAACGGCCAAGCACCATAACCAATTCGCTCTATCGCATGCAATAAACCAGCCAAGCTGACCTGCCTCGGATCAAACTGAATGCGGGCCTTTTGCGTTGCATAGTTGATTTGAACATCGTGTACGCCTGGTATCCGTTTCAAAAAATGTTCGCAGAGCCATACACACGCAGCGCAGCGGATCTTTTCTAACTTGAAGGTAGTTTCTAGCTGGGTGTCGCTGATGGATTTAGTAAAGCGCGCAAGTAAGAGCGGGTCATCATAGGGCAGCAGTCGCTCTGGTATTGCCTCACTCATGCCATCCGCATCCGGCTTATCGCCTGGCACTCGCCGAGCATAGAAGACTTCCAGTCCCTCACCATGAATGGTTTGAGCAATCGCCATACAGCCGGAGCAACAAAAAGATCGGTAGGCGCCACCAAGCTCTATCTTCAGATGTGTATTTGCAGCAACGTCACTGCCGCAGTGATAGCACGTCTGCGCCATATTCACCTCAGCGCGAGGGTGGGCTGGGTTTTCGCTTGGACCACCCATTGCGGCGCTCAAAGAGTACAAAGAGCACTCCCCAAATCACAATCGAAAAGTAAGCCCATACCCAGGCCGACTGCGATTCCTGTGTCCCAGATAGATCCAAAACAAAGCCAAAGATGGCAGGGCCTAACAAGCCGCCACCAAAACCCATCAGGGAGTGTAGGCCCATTGCAGCGCCTTTGATCTGCGGCTGTGCACTGGTTACCAGCCCCGCAGTCAAGGTGGCAGAGTCCGCCATAATAAAAATCGAATGGCCAGTAGCAAGCAGGGCGATCACCCACCAGCCCTGACCCGTGGCTGCAGCCAAACTAATGCCCAGAATGGCGCTGGTCAGCATGACAAAACAAATCCAATTCTGTCTGCCGATTTTGAGCGCCATTTCATTACCCAGAATGGATGCAGGCACGCCAAAGAAATTAATCACACCAGCCAAGGTAGTCGCAGCTAAGAAAAAAGTTTCGCCGGTATACGCGGTACAGAACGCAAAAAAAGCCACCAACCAACTGCGTGATGCAAACAACTCCAGGGAATGTGCGGTGTACCCAAAAATATAGCCTGATGCTTCTTTATTCTGCAGCACCATCTGCCATTTTTTTAAGGGAAAGACATCGCTTAATTGAATCTGAATGGGGCCACGCCATTCTGGCTTATCTAAAGCCGGAATCAGCAACCAAACAATCATCAACGCAGTAAATGGTCCCAGT
>JBIPON010000063.1:0-9434 GCA_044379065.1 Polynucleobacter sp.
GTACTGCTTAAGCGCGAGTGACGGCTTTTCTGCACGCTACGATTTAGATCGCATTAATGGAACTTTCTCACGGCCCAGCCATAAACTCTTTGGTGAATCGTATAAGGATATGATCCTGGTTTTGGATACCGCCAAGGGTGGCGTTGCAAGCGCATGGATGCTTTATGAAATGAAGATGCGCAATCTATGCCCAACTGCCATTATTTTCAATACAGTGAACCCCATTTTGGCGCAAGGCGCGGCCCACGGCGGCATATCCATGCTGAGTGGTTTTGATGTCGACATCACCGCCGCTATTGCAAGTGGCGCTAAATTGCGGATTGATCCAAAAAACAAGACGGTTGAGGTAATTGCTTGAGGATCTAAAACGCTTACTGCAACCACCGCGCTGCTGCATCGAGTAATCCCTGACGAACCTGCAATTGCCTTGCATGATCGGTATCGCCGCAGGCCAGTCGGCACTTCCAGTCGGTTGGCGCTTCGAAGTCACAATGGGATGCACCTGCAATCAGGTCATCACGCCACAGGGATTTGAGTTCTGTACCCCATGGCGCAGCAACCGCATTTGCATTGCAGCGGGATGCGGGGGCTCTTAAAAGGAGAGCTTCGGTAGTGAGTTTGCGGGATGCGGTAATTCCGGCGCGCTCTGTTTCATTGGACAAGACCCGATCGAATGGATCTAATCCAACAAATCCAACTACGCCAGGCGTATCTGCCGCTAGTAGGCTAGAGAGCCCTCCTGCTGAAAATCCAACCAGCATGACGCGTTGGCTACTGCTGCCAAAGGTAGTTGTGTTGCGTAGCAATGACACCATCTCGGTAATAGCGCTGGCATTACAGCGAAAGTCAAAAGTACAGGGCATATCGGGTGTTATTGCTAGAACGCCTCTCGCTGCTAAGGCCTGTGCGTGCTCCCCCATCGTGGTTCTGCTGCGGGTAAAGCCATGGGTCAAAATGGCAGCGCCTTTCTGCGGTCCTATGGGCTTATACACATCGACCTCAACAGAATGTCCGTTGATATTCAATACCTGTGTTTGCGGGATTACTTTTGCTGTGGGCTCAGCGGCATGACTTGTACTAAATACTGTGAGCAGAACAAGGCAGACTTGCAAGAATCTAAAGGGTGTCATTTTGGGCATTATTTTGATCATAATCCCATGCAAAAAATCTGGCCTAAGCTCACGTAGTGACCTACCCCATCATTAGGATGAAGGTGTTAGTACCTTATTCACTTTCTTGATACGGAGTCACCATGAAATACCTCATTGCCATCGTACTCATTACCCAAGCTGCTTTATTTGCACGCTCTGCTATAGCCCAAGTTGTGCCCTTTAGCGCTTCGGCTTACAACTTTGAAAACAGCCCTAATAACTTTAACAATAGCCCTTACAACTTCAATAACAGCCCGTATAACTTCAACAATAGTCCAAATAACTTTAATGCCACTAATGGGGTCTATGACAACAAAGGTAATCGCTTGGCGTATGAAGTAACTGCCCCTACTGGTGTTACCAATTACTTTGATAACAATGGCAATCGCATAGGCTATACGCCGAGCAGACGCTAACGTAAGGCGTGATGGTGATTGATGCCGAAGAATTTACTTCGGTATCAATGGATTACAGCCTCAGCCACTTCTGGCTTTCCTTCGGGATCTTTTTTTTGATTCAATACCAAGTAATCCTTGGTTTCCATGGCTACGATTAAATACGCATCGATGGCTGCTCGGAAATCTTCTGCCTTATCTTCCCTACAGTAAATATAGGACAAGCTGTACATTAGGTTATCGGCATCTTCACCATGTACTGTAACGGTATTTGATTCTTCAGAATCAACGATCCGTAGACCGCGTACAAATTCTGGCTTTGTATCCTCAACCCAGCTAGGGTCAAGGCGATCAATGTCGAATCTCAGGCTACGAAACAGATTGACGACGGCAAAACGGGTGCCGTTAATAAAAGAGTAATTGCGCATTTAGCCTCCGATAATGAAATTAGTACGAATTCATTATGCGGACTGACTAGCTCATAGGGCGATCCAGTAAGGGTTAGGCTGTAATTTTTCTCAATTAAAGAATGAGCTCCACCATCATTTAGGTGGAGCTGTACTACTCTTCTTACTGCGCTTCTTTAATATTGTTTTCGATCACGAACTTGCCCCACAGCGCAATTTGCTTACCAATAAAGTCACGCAGCATTTCTGGGTCGCCAGCAACAATCTGAATGCCCTGTGTTTTTAACTTATCTGCAACTGCGGGTGTTTTTAAAGCCTTGGTAACAGCCTGATTCATGGCATTCACAATTGCAGGCGGAGTTTTACCAGGTGCGATGACTGCCCACCACGCTGGGGCATTAAAACCAGGGAAGCCACTTTCGGCAATGGTTGGCACTTGGGGCAATGCTGGTGAGCGCTTGGCAGTAGTGATAACTAAGGGAATGACGCCACCGTTATCAACGTGGGGTTTGACTAAAAACTCCGAACCTACCGCTAATTGCACCTGACCGCCCAGTGCATCTTGCATGAGCGGGCCGCCGCCACGATACGGAACATGATTCCAATCAAAGCCAGCTTGCTTGGCTAGCCTGGCCATCGATAAGTGACCAAGACTACCAATACCAATGGAGCCATAACTAAATGGTTTACCTGTCTTTGACTGCTCTGCTAACTGCTTAAAGCTAGTGATTCCAGAATTTTTACTGGCAACCAAGACCATAGGCGAAGTACCGATTAAAGTCACTGGCGCAATATCCTTGATAGTGTCATAGGGCATTTTGTCTTTGAGAATCGGATTAACGCCATGCGTATCGAATACCACCGCAAAGGTGTAGCCATCCGGATCAGAACGGGTCATTGCCGAAGTTCCAATCACGCCAGAGGCGCCGCCAATGTTTTCCACAATCACGGTTTGCTTTAATTGCGTTTGCAGCTCTTGAGCCAAGATTCGCGCCACCTGATCAACTGACCCGCCCGGCGGAAACACCGCAATCAAGCGAATGGGCTTTTGGCTTGGCCAATTACCAAGGCCAGCGGTTTGAGCGTGCGCGCCAGCGCTAACGCCAAGTAATAACAGGCCCAATAAGCCCGCTTTTTTGATTAAAGCCCAGATTTTATTTATCACGTAACTCTCCCTAACTCTCTCAATCGATGGCTGATAGATTACCACCCATCGACCATACTGGCTTGATTGGCTCATATTGCAGCCCACGCCTTAGATCAGATTAGTGCAGCCATAGGGCATCCGTTGGGTATCCATGCGTCGCCCTCTTTTAAAGCGCTAGCGGTGGTCAATAGTAGAATCAAGCCACTCCGCTTTATCTACGCTTCATCTACGCCTCATCACACTACTACTTAACACTCACTATGTCCTCATTAGCCAATATCGTCATTCTGGGCGATTACGAGTGCGCCTTGCGCCGCTTCTCCCATTGGGAAAGCCTGGATCAACGCGCCAAGATCACCATTCACCATGAGCCTATTGGGGGTGAAGCGCTTTATGAAGCAGTGAAGGACGCCGATGTGATCGTCATCGTGCGCGATCGCGCTCCCTTTAATGCAGCGCTGATAGAGCGCCTAAGTAAACTGAAAATGCTGATGTTTACCGGCGAGCGCAATGGCACACTTGATGCGGCGGCTTTACTCTCGCGCAATATTCCAATTGCATGCACCTACGGTGGCCCCTCTAAAGAAACGACTGCGGAACTAACCTGGACATTAATACTGGGGGCCGCAAAGCGTTTAGTGGAACAACGCGCTTTACTTGCTAGTGGCGGTTGGCGCGATTCCCATTCGGTTTTACCCATGCTTTCTGGACAACGCCTTGGCATTATGGGTCTGGGCGCAATTGGTAGTCGGGTTGCTCGGGTTGGTCGTGCTTTCGGTATGGAAGTAGTTTGTTGGAGCCCGAAAATGACGCCGGAGCGCGCTGCTGCTGAAGAGGCGAAGTCCGTGACGCTTGATGAGTTACTTGCCACCTCAAAAGTAGTGAGTCTGCATTTGGTGGCCGGGCCAGGCACCAAGGGAATTATTGGTGCTGATCAATTGGCCTTAATGCGTCCTGATTCGATTTTGGTCAATACTTCGCGCTCGGCTTTAATTGCAATGACCGACTTAGCAAGCGCACTTACGAAAGGTAGTCCCGGGCAAGCAGCAATTGATGTGTTTGATATAGAGCCACTGCCGGTAGATGATCTGCTGCGCAACACGCCCAACCTTTTAGTTACTCCGCATTTAGGCTTTATTGCTGAACCTATTTTTGCTGCGTTTGCTAAAGGCATTACGGAAACCATAGAAGCCTGGCTTGATCAGAAACCACTGCCTAATCCGTACAAGCCTTAGGTAGTTTTTAAGCTTTTGGTAGTTTGTGCTACCAATGTGAACTTCCGGGTATTCCTTTGAATGGGCCAACCAGTTCGGGTGTAATCCAGCCACCATAAAATCCGCCAGGCTGAGGCCTTACTTGCTCACCGCCAACCGTGCATTTCAATGCAGTAGCGTATAGCGCTACACAATCTTGAATAATCTCTGCCCCAGATAAGGGATTTGGGTAACTCCATGCGACCTTATTTAAGGTGCGCGAACCATCTACCAACGACCAATACTGAGCAGGCCCTTTCCATTCGCAAAAGGAGCCGCCACCAGCCGACTGAAATAGACGCTGGTCTACATCGGACCAAGGTAAATAGAAGGTAGGTGGATGCGCAGTCTCGAGAGCCATGACAGCACGTTTGGTTCGGGCAACTTCTTTGTCGCCCCAACGAACAATCACCTCACGCTGATCTAAAACGAGCTGTGGCGGCCGTGGAAAATCCCATACCGATACTTGGCCTGGGCCGGGTGCTTCAGCAAAATCAGGCCTATTGGTACCGCGCCACTCCCATGCATCGCGCGCAGCACTAAGCCATGTCGGAATTTCAGGCAAAGGTCAAATCTCTAAACATCTTCATATGACTGAATGTAGTGCTTCCTATTGGATACCTTACTGAGGTATTGCATTACAGGCTTGCACTGCAGTTTGCTTTACGCAAACCCATCGCTATCAAAATCACCACCAAAGTCGCTGTCGTAGTCAGCAACGTTGTTGTCGTAGTTTTGAGCTACTTGCTGCCCTGAATCTGCAGGAGTATTGGAATGGCCCAATCCATTGCCAGTATCCGGCGTACTGTTTTGACCCATCATGCTCTGAATGCCTTGATAGAGCATGGAGCCAGCTACTACTCCGATCGCAGTCGTTGCGATTGCGCCGAGCATGCCCGAGCCCCACGCGCTTGGCTGTGCTGCGCCTGCTGCTGGACGTGTAGCCATTGCATTTGCTGGTGTGGCTTGAGTTGGCGCTGCCCTACCCCAGGAGTTAATGCCACTCAAAAAGCCTGAGCTGGGTTTGTTTGCCGGATTGGCTTGGTCGATTTTTGCCTGCATCTCTGCCATTTGTTTTTGCGCGACTTGCAAGGCCATTTCTAAACCCATGGCGCGCTGGACTAATAGATAGGATGCGTCGGGCTGCCGTTTGATCGATTCCGCAATTAAGGAATCAGCATCGCTGTCTTTTGCTCCTGCTTGGGTGCTATTGAGCTGTTGTAAAAACTGCTCCAATTGGACTTTTTCTTGGGGGTTCATATTGTGTACTCCAGCTTTCGTTGACTTACTTCATCATAGTTGAAATACACCGGCACGTATTTTGCAAACCAGGATCAAACGAGGTGTTTGATGAGCCTGTTTGCAGATGCGGTTTTTTAAGCGAAATGATGCGATTCAGGAGGCCTTAATCCCCATAATTATTAGGGGCACTCGCTAGCAGAACATCCATCTCGTTTAATTGAGGCGCTCAATGCCTAATGTTTGTGTGCTGAGTTAACGATCTTGTCGGTATAGGCGATGGCAAGCGCAGAAAAAACAAAGGTCATGTGAATCACCGTCTGCCAGAGCAGTGTTTTTTCATCATACGAAGCGGCATTAATAAAGGTCTTGAGCAAATGGATCGATGAAATTCCAATGATGGCAGTGGCCAGCTTTACTTTGAGCACCCCCGCATTGACATGGGATAGCCACTCCGGCTGATCCGGATGGTCTTGCAGATCAAGGCGCGACACAAAGGTCTCCCACCCGCCCACGATGACCATTACCAACAAATTGGAGATCATCACCACATCAATCAAGCCCAAGACAATCAGCATCAGCGCCGTTTCAGTCATCGACTTATCGGCCATCATACTAATCAGGTGCACCAATTCCAACCAGAACTGCCATACATAAACCGCCTGGGCAATAATCAGGCCAATGTAGAGAGGTGCCTGTAACCAACGGGACATGAAGATCCAACGCGGCAAGGGGCGAAGTTTTTTAAAGTTTGAGGGTTGGTTATCCGAATTCATGTGGGGATTTTAACGACTTTTGTGACGGGACCATTACAGGCAGGCTCGGGCTGGCAGCAAGCTCACCTAATGAACCAATGGGCATTTAATCTGCTTTAATTGCCATTAGTTCTATTTATTAAGGAAATGCCATGAGTGACATGGAGCGATTGCACCGCATCAAGTACATGATTCAGGCACGCAAAAGTGTGCCGAAACAGGCCTTTTTAGATGAGCTTGAGATTTCCGAGGCTACCTTTAAGCGTGATCTCGAATACCTCCGTAGCCGCATGAATGCTTCCATCATTTATGACCGCTACGCAGGTGGCTATCAATTTGAGAACCCGCAAGATGCTGAGAAAACCGAATTGCCTGGTCTGTGGTTTACCGAAAAAGAAGCTACGGCCCTCGTGCTGATGCAGCACTTACTGTCATCGCTGGATCAAGGCGGCTTAATTGGTCCGCACATTGAGCCACTCACCGCCATCATCGACGGTATCTTGGGTCAATCCGAAACCACTGCCAAAGAACTGCGCAAGCGCATCAAGGTATTAGGCATGGGTAGCCGCAAGAACAGCATCGAGAACTTCGCCGAGATTGGCGCCGCCCTACTCAAACGCAATCGCCTAGATGTAGCCTATTACTCCAAAGGGAAAGATGAATTAACCCAGCGTATTATTTCGCCGCAGCGCCTCATCTTTTACCGTGAGAACTGGTACCTTGATGCCTACTGCCACCTGCGTAAAGAATTACGCAGCTTTGCTGTCGATGGTATTCGTAAAGCGGTGCTCACCAACCTCAAAGCCGACGAGATTTCTGAAAAGCAAGCACAAGAACATTTTGCAGAAAGCTACGGCATCTTCTCGGGTAAGGCAACGCAGCGCGCCAAGCTGCGTTTTACTCCCGAGCATGCACGATGGGTTGCCACTGAAAAGTGGCATGGCCAACAAGTGGGCAGCTTTGATAAAGAAGGCTTTTATATCTTGGAGTTTGATTACAACCAAGATCCAGAGCTCATCATGGATATTTTGAAGCACGGCTCCGGAGTTGAAGTCATGGCGCCAGCTAGTCTCAAGAACAAAGTGAAAGCAGAGTTAGATAAAGCGCTTCATTTGTACACGAGTTAAAAAAGGCAGCGTATCAATTTGACTTATTAGATTCTTTATCTTCTAAGGCCTTGTCTTTATCTTTGGCATCGGCATCGGATTCTTTCATCACCCTCTGAATCACAATCGCAGCGATTGCAAGTAATAGCACTGCAGCGCTCTCGTAAATCAAATCTATTGTACTAATGCCTTTACCTTGCAAAATGATGAGGCGGCACAGGGCAGTAATCGCAATAAAAATCGGAATGGTAATGGGAATCTTGTTGTATTTGTAGAAGGCCGCCACCATGCCGAGGACCTCGGCATAGATGAACATCAGCAACAGATCCGTTAAAGAAATCTTGCCGTTGACGATCACGGTGTACATCTCGATGCCCACACTAATAATCGTAAAAATGGCGATCAAAATTAAGATCGCCTTTTCGGCAAGGGTAATTAAGTCATAGATCTTCATCGCAGATAATCGCCTTGAATAGATTACTTTTGTTCCGGTTTGTCGTATTCACTTGCAAAGGCATGGTTCACATCGCGGTGCCCTGCCTCATCTTCACGCACTACCAGTACTACATCGCGCAGGGTTGCATTGGCTGGTAACTTCCAGTAATCAATTGCGATTTGGGGCGCTGGAATATTGGGTGTTCGGCCTTCATCAATCTCTTTCAAATACTCGGTATAGGAATACACCGCTTCCTCTTCGAAGTAACCCACAATGCGGTGCGCGGTGCGTGGAAAGAAGACGTAGATAATAAAAAAGACATTCCAAAAAATAGCTTGGGCAAAGAGCACCAAGTAGCGCTCGAACCGATTGGGTTTAGCAATCTCGATGAATGTCATCAAGTGCATCCGCTCGTTTTCGGCTTCCGCTAAGAGGGTGCGTATTTTCGGGCCATAGCCATGGCGCATTTGTCGCAGACTCGTGAGGTGGGTCCACATACCTGCAACCATACCGGGCACACCGGCTACTGTTTCCAATATCACCGCACGATGGCCATAGCGCTTCTGAAAGAAGGTATCCGCAAAGAAACGCATGCTTTTCGTAAAGGACAGAGCAACCCTGTCGGACATCGTAATAACTTGGTAGTGTTCCATGGGATTGGCTAGCCTAGATAGATATGAAGGTACCCTCTCATCGTATTAGAAACTGGCTATTTTTGTTTGGAAAAAACTGAGATCGTTCTATTTAACCCCTTTAAACCAGTTTTTAATATAAAAGGGGCTGAATGAAGGCAAACCACCCGCCCACCAGCAATAAAACCAAGCTCACCCAATAAATACGCAATGAAGTCCGGCGGGTCTTAAGGCAAGCGTTTCTGAGGTCTGGGTCGATGGGGCATGGCGCAAAGCGATTGCGCCACTGGATTATTCCGCCCACAAGCATTAAAACGCTGCTGATCAAAAAGACGGCCTCTTTATGTTCGCTGATCCACACAATCTGTGGAAAAACAGCAACCAGGGAAGCCAAAGCAGCGCCCGCTCCCAGGCTCACTAAAAGTGCAGGTAGCGCGCAGCAGATTAAGGTGCTCGAACTTGCAAACAGGCTGACTATTGAGCTGAAATACGGCGCCTTTACATCGGGTGAGCCATCCTCACTCATTTTTTACCTTTCATCTGATCCCTAAACTGCGCAACGGTTTGTGGAATAGTCTCTACATTAACGACGTCATAGCCTGAATCAATGATTTCTTGGCGGACTTCTTTTTCATTGAGGGTTTTTCCTTCTTTTGCCTCAACTACAACTACCTTATTTTTTAGATCAACCAATACCGCCTTGGTTTCATTCATTTTCAGTAAGCTCTTTTCAATACCTTGGGCGCAGAAGGAGCAAACCATCCCATTGACGGTAACCTTCATGCTAGCCATGCTGGCCTGACTTAAACCCATCAATGTGATTGCAAATACAAAGTTAAATAGTTTCATGATGTTCATCCTAATAGTTGTACATAAAATTAAAACGGGGTTGGCCCGATAAATTAGCGCCGAG
>JBIPON010000256.1:0-2902 GCA_044379065.1 Polynucleobacter sp.
GGCGGTGATGGAGGAAATCAACGCCTTCGGGGCCGATCTGCACGCCGTGCTGTTGTCCTCGTCCAAGAAGTAAACCGCCGGAGACTTCGCCATGGCCATGCACATCGGCACCGAATCCGAAGACGACATCATGAGCACCATCAACACCACGCCCCTGGTGGATGTGATGCTGGTGCTCTTGATCATTTTCCTGATCACGATCCCGGTGGTGACCACCTCCATCCAGGTGGCTTTGCCGCAGGAAAAAAACCAGGTGCGCCAAACCTTGCCAGAAAACTTGATCATCTCGGTGAACAAGTCCGGACAGATCTTTTTGTACGACACGCCGATGAAAGACGCCGCCGATTTGCGTGAGCGCTTGAAGAAGTTTTCGGTGCTGCAACCCCAACCCGAAGTGCACATCCGTGGCGACGCCCAAAGCGACTTTGCTGCCGTGGGGCAGGTCATGAACGCCGTGCAACGCGCGGGCATCGCCAAGGTCGGCTTCATCACCGACCCGGGGAACTGACATGAAACCGAGCACCGGCTTTCAAGCCCACCAGCCCCCCAGCCTGAGCCCGCCCGAAGAAGACGAGCTGTTGATGGACATCAACACCACGCCGCTGATCGACGTGATGCTGGTGCTCTTGATCATGCTGATCATCACCATCCCGCCGCAATTGCACGCGGTCAACCTGGACATGCCCGTGGCCAGTACAGCGCCGCCGCCCAACCCACCTCAGGTCATTCGCATCGACATCGATGCCAAATCGGTGATCTCGTGGAACGGTCAGGCCCTGGCTGACCGAGCGGATTTGCAGGCGCAACTGGCCCAAGCCGCTGTGCTGCAACCCCAGCCCGAGCTGCACATCCGATCGCACCCCCAAGCCAAATACGAAGCCACTGCCGCCGTGCTGGCTGGGGCACAGCGGCAGGGTTTGAACAAATTGGGGATTTTAGGCACAGAGAGATTCGGCAACTGACCGGCTGCCGTCTTGGTGCGTTGTCCATTTGTCCGACAACCATCACCTCGCGAAGCGACATATTCAAACGGCTTTGTTGTGCAAGCGCCGCGTCGGACCTCAAGGCAACGACCTACAAAGACCGTCTGTCACGCAGGGCGAACCCTTGATCTACGACCATCACGACGCGAAGCGCCCAGCAAAAAGCCCGACCTGGTCGGGCTTTTGGGGGTGAGCCAAGTTCAGATCAGTCGGCGTACTTGCCAGCTGCGTCCACAGCGGCCTTGATCTTCACCATCTCGGCAGCCACAAACTTCTTGTGCTCAGCCGGGTCGGTGCGGTTGTCCGTCACCACCAATGCGCCCAGGGCTTCGTTCTTCTTGATGAAGTCAGGGTCTTTGAGAACCTTTTTCAAAGCGTCGTTCAACGACTTGGTGACCGCAGCAGGCGTGCCTTTAGGGGCATACAGGCCGTGCCAGATGGTCAGGTTGAAGTTTTTCATGCCCATCTCTTGCAAGCTGGGGTAGTGCTTGAGCACGGGGTGGTTGCTCAAGGGCTTGGCCGTGGTGACGGCAAACGCCTTGATACGGCCGCCTTCGATTTGGGCCGTGGTGCCGGTGGTTTGGTCGCACATCATGTCGACCTGACCACCAATCAGTGCCGTCATGGCCGGACCTGTACCGCCAAACGGAATGGTGGTCATGGCTTCTTTGGTCTGCAAATTGGTCTGCCACAGCAGGCCGCAGATGTGCGAAGCAGAACCCAGACCGGCATGGGCAATGTTCAACTTGCCCGAGTTGGCGCGGATGTAGTTTTCAAAGTCGCGGTAAGTGTTGGCAGGCATCTGAGGCTTGCCCACCAAAGTCATGGGCACATCGTTGACCATGCCCAGGAATTCGAAGTCTTCCAGCGGCTTGTACGACAGCTTGCGGTACAGCGCTGGCGTAGCAGCCATGCCGATATGGAACAACAAGAGGGTGTGGCCATCGGGCGCAGCCTTGGCAACGCGGTTCGCACCGATGGTGCCGCCCGCGCCGACGGTGTTTTCCACCACGAAATTGCTACCGGGGATCTGCTTGCGCATGGCTTCAGCCAAGTCGCGGGCCACGCGGTCAGTTGGGCCGCCAGCGGCGAACGGGACCACAATGGCGACCGGCTTGTTGCCGGGAAAGGTTTGGGCATAAGCGCCCACGGAAACTGCGGCCAGGGTGGCGAGTGCGATCCATTGCTTCATTGACAAACTCCTAAAATTAACTGGATATTTTAAAACCATCAGAGTGTCGTGAAATCGCGGAAAGTACCTAGCGACAAACCCTTGTATGGCCTTGATTTGCTTAAGGATTTAGGCGAAAACATAGCGCGCCAAAAAGGTGCGCCACCCCCACTGGCGGGGGCTTCAGGGCATCTGTCACAGGCCCTGAGTTCATTGGTAACTGCGCGCGTCCTCGATCACCTTGCCGTCGTTGGCCAAACTGCCGGGTGCCACCAGATGTACCTCACCTCGCAACTTGGTCACGTCGCGCACCGCGTCGGCCACGCGGGCCTTCAGGCTTTCGTCGGCCAGCAAGCCAGTCTCGACGTGCAGCGCCATCTGGTCGTTGGCCATCTCGCCGGTCACCACCAGGCGGGCTTTGCTCACTTCGGGGAACCGTTTGACGATCTCGGCCACCTGGCCGGGGTGCACAAACATGCCTCGGATTTTGGTGGTTTGGTCGGCGCGGCCCATCCATCCCTTGATGCGCTGGCCTGTGCGACCCGTGGGGCAAGTGCCGGGCAAGATGGCCGACAAATCGCCCGTACCAAAACGAATCAAGGGGTAATCGAGGTTGAGCGTGGTGATGACCAGCTCACCCACCTCGCCTTCGGGCACCGGGTCGCCGGTGCCGGGGCGCACGATCTCGACGATCACGCCCTCGTCCAACACCAGACCTTCACGCGCAGCGGTTTCGTAAGCGATCAAG
>JBIPON010000064.1:0-9406 GCA_044379065.1 Polynucleobacter sp.
TCGACGTATCCAATTTCGCCAAAGAGGCGCGTTAACCAGGCACGCTCCTCTGGTAAAAATCCGGAATTCTTTAGATTGCCTTTCCAATTCTTTAAATCCGCCTCATGGTGCGCGATATTGACATCCCCGCACAGAACGATTTCACGACCACTGCGCTTGAGTTCAATCAGATAGGGCATGAATGCCTCGAGGTACCGAAACTTAGCCTCTTGGCGCTCTGGCGAGCTTGAGCCGGAAGGCATGTACACCGAGATAACCGAGAGGGTTTTAAAGCGGGCCTCAACATAACGCCCTTCCGCATCAAACTCGGGATTGCCAAATCCGTAAACGATGTCATCCGGTTGGTGCGGGGTATAGATGCCGCAGCCGCTATAGCCTTTTTTCTCGGCACAGTGAAAAAACCCAAGTAATCCGCCGGGGCGCATCATGCCTTCATCTAGGTCGGGTTCTTGGGCTTTGAGTTCTTGCATGCAAATAAAGTCTGCCTTTTGCTGGAGCGCCCAAGGAATAAACCCTTTTTTGGCTGCTGAACGGATACCGTTGAGGTTCGCTGAAATGATGCGTAACATGGAGGCCTATGAACTCTAAAAATGTAAATCAATTCGACTTTATCCGCTTTGCCCTAGAGGCGCACGTTTTATCGTTTGGTGAGTTTAAAACCAAAGCCGGTCGTCAATCCCCTTATTTTTTTAACGCGGGCGGTTTTAGTGATGGCGCTTTACTCGGGGCCTTGGGTAAGTATTACGCCAATGCCCTACTCGAATCCGATATTGCGTTCGACATGCTTTATGGCCCTGCCTATAAAGGCATCACCTTGGCCGCCGCAACTGCAATTGCCTTAGCCAATCAACATAAAAATGTTTCGTTTGCCTACAACCGCAAAGAGGCGAAAGACCATGGTGAGGGCGGCACCTTGGTCGGCGCACCGGTGAAGGGCAAGGTAGTCATTATTGATGATGTGATTTCGGCGGGCACGTCCGTGCGAGAGTCGGTGGAATTGATTCGGACTGCCGGTGCAGAGCCCGTGGCTGTTTTGATTGCCCTTGATCGAATGGAGCGTTCGGGTAATGCGATTGATGTTGGTAGCCACTCTGCGGTTCAGAGTGTTGAGCACGAGTTTGGTATTCCGGTGATTGCGATTGCCAATTTAAGCAATCTGATGGATTACCTCGACGCTTCTAAGGACCCTGCTTTACAGCATTACCTTCCAGCGGTGACAGCCTACCGCAAGCAGTACGGGATCAAGGGAGGGTAAATTCGCCCTCAAAGACGGTGGTGGCCGGCCCGGTCATGATGACCGATTGCGCAACGCCGTCGCGAACTCCGGGCCATGCAATAGTCAACTCCCCTCCGCGCGTTTGCACACGCACTGGGGAGTCGAGCAAGCCTCTGCGAATCCCCGAAACCACTGCAGCGCAAGCACCGGTTCCGCATGCCAAGGTTTCTCCTGCGCCGCGCTCATAGACGCGTAACTTGATGGCATTACGACTCAATACTTGCATGTAGCCAGCATTCACACGCTGTGGAAAGGCGGAATGGCTTTCAATGCGCGGGCCCTCTTGGGCGACGGGCGCGCTATCCACATCCATCACAACTTGCACGGCATGAGGGTTACCCATCGACAGTACGCCAATCCAATCATCATGCCCGCCTGGATTTGAGCCGATGGGTAGGGCATAGAGGGTTTCATGAAACTCGATTTTGCTCGCTAAATTTTCGGCTCGAAATGGAATGCGATCATGTTCAAAGATGGGCGCCCCCATATCCACTTGCACTTGTCCATCGGGAAGCGCTTCTAGCTTTAAGACCGTATGCGCAACTTCTACCCGCAGTGGATTTTTGCTTGATAGTTTTTTATCCAACACATAGCGCACAAAGCAGCGTGAACCATTACCACATTGCTCGACTTCGCCACCATCGGAGTTAAAAATACGATACCGAAAGTCAGCATCTGAGCGAGTTGCTTTTTCAATCAACAATATTTGATCTGCACCAATGCCAAATTGGCGATGGGCTAGCTGACGCCATTGCTCTTTAGTAATGCCGCTCAAATCCTGATCGATGCCATTGAGCACAATAAAGTCATTGCCTGCCCCATGCATTTTGGTAAAGCCCAGTGTGCGTTTCAAGTCAGTACTCAAGCAGTGTTCCGTTCTGGATAGTCAATTAATACAAGCTGGCTTCGCCGGGCGGGCGATGCTTAAAGCGTTTATGTACCCAATAGTACTCTGCAGGCCTTTCGCGAACAAGCGCTTCGATGCATTGGTTGAGATGAGCGGCATCGTTGCTGGGATCGTCGCTCGGGAAGTTTTCCAGGGGCGCACTAATGCGGCAAACATAGCCGCTGCGATTCGCATTTAAGGTGGTCGTCATCAAGCAGACCTCTGCACCGCTCAATTGGGCCAAGCGCGACACCGACGTAATAGTACTGGTCTGAATGCCAAAAAAAGGAACAAACACCGAATCGCGTGGTCCCAGATCAATGTCTGGCGCAATGAAGATGAAATTCCCAGTTTGAATTTCTCGAATTAAGTCGCGCAGGCGACTTTGCCGCTCAATCGACTTGCCACCAAAACGATTGCGCCACTCAATCATCTTTTGATTGAAAAATGGGTTCTTCATCTTTTGGTACAGTCCTGCGCCGCCCATCCAGCCCCGTTCTTTTGCCATTACGGAGAGGGCCATGAAGCCCCCTTCTAAACCAACGAAATGCGGATTGATTAACAGTCTTGGCTTACGATCGCCGAGTTGTATTGCGGATTCAATTTCGACCATTGCCTGAATTTGCTCGCCAGTGCCGAGCCAAATCCGGCTGCGCTCAATCACACTGCGACCAAATAGCTTCCAGTGCTCTAGTGCAAGGGCATCGATTTCAGATTCAGATAGGGATGGAAAGCAAAGTCGCAGATTCGTTTTGACAACGTGCGCACGCTCGTTCGGAATACGTGCTGCCAACCAGCCCAAACCATAACCAATCGGAACAATGAGGGCATAGGGCAAAAAGGCAAATAAGCGCAAGAGGTTGAGCGCTAAAAAATTAAGGATGGTTTGGATCCAGTTCATCTCAAATTCAACCTATTGCGGTGGTGGCTCTGCCCCAAGCGGGTGTTTAAAGCGGTTGTAGGCCCAAATAAACTGCTCGGGGGCGATTAAGATTGCGGCTTCGATCGCTTTATTCAGCTCGGCACACGACATGCTCGGATCTTCCGAGAATGCAGTAAGGCGGGTCGCTTGCATGAGCCAGCCTTGGCCCAGCCCTTTGCGTTTGGCAGTAAACATGACTACAGGCGTATGGTGCCGATTGGCAAGGCGCGCAGGCAAGGTGGTCGTATAGGCTGGACGCCCAAAAAAAGAAGCCCAAATGCCATCGCCACCGCTGGGTACTTGATCCGGAAGAATGCCAATAGCCTCTCCTCGTGTCAGTGCACGGGTCATTTGACGCACCCCATGCAGGTTTGTTGGTACAAAATGCATATTAGGATAGGCGCGGCCATCTTCTATGACGGCATTGAGCCAATCTTGTCGGGCTGGCCGATACAAGATGGTGGCCGGAAAGTGCTGTGCTAGCACGCGAGGAATAATTTCAAAGCCACCGAAATGGGGTGAGAGCATGACTAAGCCATGGCCCTCATTGATCGCCTTATCCACAACCTCCCAGTTACTAATCTCGGTCAAAGCAAGGGCTTTGCTGGGATTGCGCCATATCCATAAGCTGTCAGAAAACAGCATTCCTGAGGCCCTGGCCGCGGACCAAATACGTTCCGGGAAGTGATTTTGCGTCGCAGCAGAAAGGTAGTGTTGCTTAAATAGGCTGCGATAGTGCTTCGATCCAATAAACGCAAGTAAACCCAGCGCACCCCCAATGACCTGAGCAAAACCAAGCGGCATCGCTGCAATGGTGTGAAGCATGAGCTTAAATAATAGGGTACGCACCCTACCATCATATTCAATCCCTTAGGATCAGGTTAATTTTGGATTTTGCACAAATCATAAAGTTCGGATAGAATCCTCCCATCGCCGAGTTAAGACAACTTGCGGGGCGATTAAAAATTCTGCTAAAGCGTCGCCGTTGTGGTTCCTGGCACGTCGAGTTGTCCTACTGATCGTGTTAATTTTTAAAGGAAAAACGCAATGGCAAATGATTATTTCTTCACCTCAGAATCCGTTTCTGAAGGCCACCCCGATAAAGTTGCAGACCAAATCTCGGATGCGATTTTGGACGCCATTTTGGCCCAAGATCCAAAGGCTCGAGTTGCTGCAGAAACGCTTTGCAATACCGGCTTAGTCGTCCTTGCAGGTGAGATTACAACCCACGCTAACGTGGATTACATCCAAGTTGCACGCAATACCTTACGTGAAATCGGTTATGACAACACTGCTTACGGTATTGACTACAAAGGCTGCGCAGTCTTGGTCGCGTACGACAAGCAGAGCCCAGACATTGCGCAGGGCGTAGACAAGGCACACGACGATGGTTTGGACCAGGGTGCTGGTGATCAAGGTCTGATGTTTGGTTACGCTTGTGATGAAACTGCAGAGCTCATGCCTTTGCCGATTCACTTATCGCACCGTTTGGTTGAGCGCCAGTCCCAACTGCGCCGCGATGGCCGCTTAACGTGGTTGCGTCCGGATGCCAAGTCACAAGTGACGCTGCGTTATGTGAATGGCAAGCCAGACTCAATCGATACCGTGGTGTTGTCAACGCAGCACGATGAAGATATTTCCCTCGAGAAATTACGCGAAGCAGTGATTGAAGAAATCATTAAGCCCGTGTTGCCAGCTCATCTAATCAAGGGCGACATCAAGTATTTGGTAAACCCAACCGGTCGCTTTGTAATTGGTGGACCGCAAGGTGACTGCGGATTAACCGGACGCAAAATTATTGTGGATACCTACGGCGGCGCAGCACCCCACGGCGGCGGCGCATTCTCGGGTAAGGATCCATCGAAGGTTGACCGCTCTGCAGCCTATGCCGGTCGTTACGTAGCGAAGAACGTGGTTGCCGCTGGTTTGGCAACGCGTTGTTTGATTCAGATCTCCTACGCGATTGGCGTAGCAAAGCCAACATCCGTGATGGTGAGTACCTTTGGTACCGGCAAGATTGCTGACGAAAAGATTGCGGCTTTGGTTGCGGAGCATTTTGATCTGCGTCCGAAAGGCATTGTCAAAATGCTGAACTTATTGCGTCCGATTTACCGCAAAACCGCGGCGTATGGTCACTTTGGTCGTGAAGAGCCAGAATTTACCTGGGAGCAGTGCGATAAGGCGCCAGCCTTACGTGCGGCAGCAGGCCTGTAAAGGCTTTCTACCCCTAGGTAGCCGTTGTTAAGCTGTATCTGGCGAAATTGATTACAATTTCGCCATACTCTCAAGGAGCGTTGCAAGGAACATTGCGAACCAATGATTCCCCAGGCTTGAGGGGGCAAGATCCGAACAGGAATTTGCTTTTTGCAACTGCGCTCGCTAACCCATGGCTCAATGGTTGGCGAGTTTTCTTGCCCCAGCATTGATCCGTCCTTAGCTGGAGCATGAATGAATACCGCATCTGATTTCAACTTAAATGATTTTGTAGCAAAGCATTGCGCAATCGCCGACATCACCTTGGCAGATTTTGGTCGTAAAGAAATTGCCATTGCCGAAACCGAAATGCCAGGACTGGTTGCGATTCGCGATGAATTCGCAGCAACCCAGCCACTGCGCGGCGCCCGCATTACGGGTTCGCTGCACATGACCATTCAAACCGCGGTACTGATTGAGACGCTCGAAGCATTGGGCGCGAAAGTGCAGTGGGCATCGTGCAATATTTTTTCAACGCAAGACCATGCAGCCGCAGCGATTGCCGCCAACGGCACTCCCGTATTTGCAATTAAGGGGGAGACCTTAGAGCAGTATTGGGATTACACCCATCGCATTTTTGAGTGGGCGGACGGTGGCTTCACTAATATGATTTTGGATGACGGCGGTGATGCAACATTACTGCTGCACTTGGGTACAAAGGCAGAAAAAGACCAAGCAGTCTTGAGTAACCCCAGTAGCGAAGAAGAAACCATTTTGTTCTCGACCATTAAGAGCAAGCTAGCGATTGATCCAACCTGGTACTCGACTCGCTTAGCTAAGGTTGAGGGCGTTACGGAAGAGACAACAACCGGTGTGCATCGCCTGTATCAAATGTTTGCTAAAGGCGAATTGGCTTTCCCTGCAATTAACGTGAACGATTCGGTTACCAAGAGCAAGTTTGATAATTTGTATGGCTGCCGCGAATCTTTGGTTGATGCGATTAAGCGCGCTACCGATGTCATGATCGCTGGAAAAGTTGCCGTAGTTGCAGGTTATGGTGACGTCGGTAAGGGTTCAGCACAAGCTTTGCGCGCCCTGTCCGCTCAGGTTTGGGTAACAGAAGTCGACCCGATCTGCGCATTGCAGGCAGCAATGGAAGGCTACCGCGTTGTCACGATGGATTACGCCGCAGACAAAGCTGATATCTTTGTATCGGCAACCGGCAATTACCATGTGATCACGCATGACCACATGGCGCGCATGAAAGACCAAGCCATTGTTTGCAACATCGGTCACTTCGACAATGAAATTGATATTGCAGGCGTTGAAAAATACCGCTGGGAAGAAATTAAGCCCCAAGTTGATCACGTCATTTTCCCTGCTATGAACGGCTTGCCTGAAAAGCGCATCATCATTTTGGCCAAAGGCCGCCTGGTTAATTTAGGTTGCGGTACTGGCCACCCATCTTATGTGATGAGCTCTTCGTTTGCGAACCAAGTGATTGCACAAATTGAGTTGTGGGGCGCAGTAGGCACGAAGAAATACCCCGTCGGTGTTTATACCTTGCCAAAACACTTAGATGAAAAAGTAGCGCGCTTGCAGCTAAAGAAACTGAATGCGCAACTGACCGAGTTGAGCGATCAACAGGCCAGCTACATTGGAGTGACAAAGCAAGGCCCGTATAAGCCAGAGCATTACCGTTATTAATCGCAGGCGTACTAGATAGGTCAAATGCAATGGAATTGAGCGTCGAATTTTTTCCGCCCAAAACACCGGAAGGAGAAAACAAACTCCGCCTGGTGCGTGAGCGCTTTAGTGAATCACTAAAGCCGGCGTTCTACTCCGTTACATTTGGCGCTGGTGGCTCAACCCAGTCTGGCACCTTGCAGATCGTTAGTGAGATTCATGCAGCCGGTGAGTCTGTAGCGCCGCATTTATCGTGCGTTGGTAGCTCGCGTGACAGTGTGCGCGCGATGCTGCATCAGTATCGTGAGCTGGGGGTGCGTCGCATCGTTGCTTTGCGCGGTGATTTGCCATCTGGCATGGGTCAATATGGGGAGTTCTCACATGCCAATCAGTTAGTCGAGTTCATTCGGGCAGAGATGGGCGATTGGTTTCATATTGATGTCGCGGCCTACCCAGAAACCCATCCACAAGCAAAGTCGCCTGCATCGGACCTCCAGTTTTTTGTAGAAAAAATGAAGGCGGGCGCTAATTCAGCTGTAACGCAATACTTCTTTAATTCCGATGCGTACTTTCGCTTTGTGGAAGATGCGTATGACTTGGGTGTCACTCAGCCGATTATTGCGGGAATTATGCCGATTACCAATTGCAGTCAGTTATTGCGCTTTTCAGATGCATGCGGCGCCGAAGTGCCGCGGTGGATTCGCTTACGCTTGCAGTCCTTTGGCGACGACACGGCATCCATTAAATCCTTTGGCGAGGACGTGGTAACCGATTTGTGTGACCAGCTGCTTGTTACCGGCGCGCCTGGTTTGCATTTTTACTCGCTAAACCAAGCCGACGCGGTATTGGCGATTGCTGAGAACCTCAACCTAGGCTCAAATTAAGCGCCTTTAAAGCGCAACCCTGATTCGGTCAGCATAGCATCGAGTGGCTCATCATGCGCCTCTGCCTGCCACTGATTTGGGGTTAATTGCTGCCAGTCATAGCCAACCCCAATACAGACAATGCCTGGCTTTGCAGTGCGTAAGCGGGCTAGTGTTCGGTCAAAATAGCCGCCGCCATATCCCAGCCGCCAATAGTGCATTTGCAGAGGATCTCTGTGGGTATTGCTAGCCCAAGACCAGGCGACGCAGGGGATCAAAATGCAGTCGGGCTGAATTGGGTGAATATTAGGGTCCTTTGGATTAGGTTCTGAAATCCCATGGCGTTGGTTGACTAATGTGTCTCCATCCTGCCAGGAATAAAAATCAAGCCGCATGTCAGCGCGCATGATGGGCAGGGCTAACAGCCTGCCATGCTTTACTTTAGCCCAGTCACTGAGGCATTGGCGTAGATCAATTTCATGCTGAATCGGCCAATAGAGTGCAATTGATCCGATGGACTGCAGCTCTGTTGCGAGCGCTTGATTTAAGGCTGCTACCACTACTTGGCTTTTAGAAGAGGTGTTAGGGTCTTGCGCGTACGCAGTGCGTTCCAGTAACAGTCGATTTCGAAGGGCTTTTAAGTCTGGGTTCGGCATACGAAATAGTATCAAGCAAGAGTGCTATGAATGAAAAAACAAATAAAAGTTAGACTATAGGGATGACGCCATTTATTCGCACTGATCGCCCTTTTACAGCACTACCGCTCGTAAGCTCTTCCAGATGGATGCTAACAGCCATTCTGATTTGTTGCGCACTCTTTATTGCTCAGGGACATGCGCTGGCCAAAAAGCCGGCGAAACCAGCCAATACCCCACTGGAGTTGACTGAGGCAGACAGAACATTCATTGAGTTGCGGGATGCTGCCCGTAAAAATGATACCGTGCGTGCCCAGCAGCTTGCTGCCAGTTTGCCCAACTACATCATGGGCGATTACGTCGAGTACTTCAAGATTAAGCCTCAGCTCTTTGATGCAGGCGGTATGGCGCGTGCCGAGACAACGGCGGATAGCCAGGTGATGGGGTTTTTAAGTAAGTATGAGGGGACTGCCCTAGCAGACCGTATGCGCAATGACTGGCTGCTAGTACTAGGTAAGCGCAAAGACTGGCGTGCGTTTGATGCGGAATACCCCAAATTTGTATTGGACGATGACACCTCAGTGAAATGCTACGCCTTGCAATCCCGCTTGGCACAAGGCGAAATTGCGGCTAAGACGGCGCACGATGCGCGACTCGTCATGTTGGATCCTAAGTTTTATGGTCAAGGCTGTCAGGAATTGGTTCCACTGTTATTGAATGCAGGCGCCATTACGCCAGCCGAAGCAAAGGCTTATGGCCGTAGTGCTGCCGAAATGGGGCTCGAGACCATGGGCCGGAAAATGGCCGGAGAAGATCCTATTGGCGAGCTTGTGAAGGCAGCCAGAGCCGACCCCGTGAAAGCCTATCGTGACTTTTCTCAGAGCGCAACGCGGCATAGCAAAGAAAACCAAGCGGCAGGGTGGGGTGTCATCGGTCAGTTCTTGG
>JBIPON010000258.1:0-2863 GCA_044379065.1 Polynucleobacter sp.
CGAAAGCTGCGGGATCGTCAAAACCCGACCAGAACATATCTGGCGCGACGGTGCGGCGGACGACGTCCTTAATTAGGTCAAAGCCCTGATGGTATGCTGGCAGTCCGGTAAGGCTGGAGGTCATGATGGTCCCGCCATGATAGCCGCGTTCCCGGGAAATGATCTTCTTCTTCTGCGGCCTGCCCGCTACGTTGTTGACATACCAAGCGAGCTTGATCTGCGTTTCGTTCGCATCGGAGCCCGAAGAGCCAAAGAATACCTTGCTCATTCGTCCACCGGTCAGCTCAATAAGCTTTTCCGCCAGTTGAGCGGCGGGCGAGTGAGTAGCCCCGGCAAAAACATGATAGTATGGCAGTCTCGCACCCTGCTCTGCCATAGCATCCACTATGCGCTGTCGGCCGTAACCCACGTTGACACAATAGAGGGCGGAAAAAGCATCCAGTATCTTACGCCCCCTCGCGTCATACACCCACAGTCCGTCGGCACGGTCAACCACCAAGGGATCGGGTGAGATGCCGCGTGCATACTCGTCGAGGCGAACAAAGGGATGCAGCACTGATTGCCGATCCATTGCGGCAAACGCAGCCGGCTCGGCGTCGAGTTGTTGTGACATGTTCATTACTCCATATTTGAAAATAATGGTAGCCATGCCCATCATTTTTCGTCAATAGAAAAAAATATCAGATTCTGATAAATGAGGTGTATATGATTGAGCCTTTGTTTCCGCACGACGCTCCGCCCGTGATCGGGCCTTTTGCACACGGTGTTATTGCAAGCGGTAAGTTGCTGTTCGTGTCCGGCCAGGGGCCGCAGGACCCTGTGAGTGGGAAGATTGAACTTGGCTCCTTTGAGTTTGAAGCGCGTCGAACGCTCGAAAATGTCGAGCGGGTGCTGCGCGCTGCGGGAGCAGATTGGTCCAAGGTGGCGCGTGTTCAGGTATACTTAACCGAAGCAGAGCGCTTCGCTGAGTTTAATGCTATTTATGCGTCGGTCGTTGGCGAGGCTCGCCCAGCTCGTACAACCATCATTTGCAACCTGCTGGCTGGCATACAGATCGAAATAGACTGCGTCGCAGCACTGGACTGATACGGAGTTGCACCCCTCACCTTGCCCTTCCAACGAACCTGTAGGCCCATCGCGGAGCCGCTCAGCCCGCTGGAAGCTGCAAGGTATGAGGCTTCGTCGACGATTCCAGGCTTTGGGATGTGCGATCACGAAAAGCTAAGTCCATTATGGAATGCTCTACATCAGTTGCCGCGAGTAAACGGCAGGATAGTGTTCGCTTGGGGACCGAGACGGGCGTCGACTTGGCGCTTTCCCCAATCGGCGGTGGCATTTACCGAAAGTATGCGGCATCGATCTTCGCTTGCAGCTACGTACCCATGAGCCATTGCGCTGTCGAAATAGATGGAGTCGCCTTGGCATAGTTGGACAGGAGCATAAAACTCAGTGTGAAGCTCAAGTGTTCCTTCAAGCACCAATACGAATTCCTCGCCAGGGTGACGAAGCAACGGTCCCCATTCTTCAAGACTGCGAGCCCGCACCTCCATCAGCAACGGAACCAGTTGTTTATCGAGCAGGTCTGCGGCAGGATAAATCTGTCGAGCCACCGGGGTTTCGATTACGCGCCCTTCATCAGACCTCGTGACACTGCGTCGTCCCGATAGCGGCATTGGCGTTGCCTCAATGTCACTTTGGGGGCTAGCAAAAAGGACGCCGATGTCGATGTTAAGGCCTGTCGCGATTCTGACCATCTTATCGTAAGTAAGAGCCATCTTGTTGTTCTCGACCTTGGAAAGTGTCGAGACTGGCAGACCCGTGCGGCTGCTAAGTTCTGCCAGCGTCCAACCGCGTTCTGCGCGAAGCGAGCGGAGCACCCGACCGGGATCTTTTGGATCATGCGTTGCCGAAGCTTTAGTCATAGCTTTTTCCATAGATGAAATGTCTAGCCTATGTCTGCTTATACGACAATGCCTACATTCATAGCCCCAACTTTTTGATGATTGGGCCAGTACCGGTGATCGCGGGATCGACGCAAGGGAGCCCGATTTGGCGCTTTACCTCCGAAAGCGCGTCCGCACGAGCGCCTTCCGACAAAGAGGCAGTATTAAGGCTAATTCCCACGCAGCGGATCGCGGGGTTCACTCTTCGACCTAACGCAATAGTAAGTTCAATACATTCTTCAAGTCGAGGAATGGCAAAATCGGGGTACCCTAAAATCTCTTGGCGGCCAGCCTCGTGGCAAACCACAAACGCATCTGGTTGGCTGCCGTGCAACAGCCCTAAGCTGACTGCGGCGTAGGCCGGGTGAAAGAGTGACCCTTGTCCTTCAATCACATCCCAGTGATCGGGCAAGTTATCCGGGGAAAGCATTTCCACAACCCCGGCAAGAAAATCTGACACCACTGAGTCTATAGCGACCCCGCCGCCGCTAATCAAAAGTCCCGTTTGTCCGGTTGCTCGGAAGGTGGAACTAATCTTTTGTGCGCGCATGTCACGCTCAATTGACAGTGCGGTAAACTTCTTACCAACGGCACAGTCGGTCCCAACAGTCAACAAGCGGTTGCCGGTTCGAGATCGGCCGCTGCCAACTGGCGGGTTAAATTCCCGCGGGAGTCCGCGTACGTCAAATAGATTGCGCCCTAATTGTTTAGCCGCTTCAGCCAATCGAGGGCGCGTTGAAAGCCGGTCGTGGAGGCCGGACGCAATGTCTAGTCCGGCCTGCATCGCCGAAATAATTATATCCTCCCAAGCATCCGGGAGGCGTCCCCCAAAGGTTGCCGTCCCGATGACCATTGTTCGCGCCCCAGCGCTTACAGCCTGCTCCGGATTCATATCGATCAGACCGAGGCTATTTGTCTCT
>JBIPON010000065.1:0-9317 GCA_044379065.1 Polynucleobacter sp.
GACTGCTACCCCTGTAAATATCATGCCAAGTGTTGCGCTATTGAGTTCCATATGCACCCCCTGTGATTTGCCTTGTTTGGCTCAGAGTAGCATCTTTTTATAGAAACTTTTTCTTTTTTCTTAGACAAGTAACAGGGGCATCGGAATAATGGCGATAGTCTTACTTTCTTTTCATCTGTTGGGCCGCGGCAGAATCAACACGGGCCCAGGAGACTTATCCAAGCTCTGACTCCCTAAAGGCGTCTCTTATATACACAGGTAGGTCTATTGATGGGGGTCTGTAGCCTGACTGGTAAAACATATCCCCAATATGGCCACGATGAAATGCCTTGTGATTGCAGACATGAATCAGAATATCGCCTCTTGTCATTTCTCCGGCGCCACCGTCAACAAAGGAAAAATGAAGCTTTTCATTGAGCAGTGCCTCACTCATCGTGTCGGCATATTGAATATACCAATTGCCCATTTCATTTAACTTTTCCGCCAGTAACTCCAAAGAATCTGGCGACTCAGTAGTGCGAGATTTAAATCCGTGATCTATGCCCAGTAAATGGGCTCGCCATATTTGATCAACAATAGCAATATGAGCCAAGGCGAATGACATTCCGCCAAATGCCGCGGCACGCTGTTTAGTTACCTCGTTAGACGGCAAAGTGGCAATGGCGTCCAAAAGCATTTTGTTTGCCCATTGGTTGTAGCGTGTAAGCATTCGGATATTTCGAACAGCAGACATAAGGCCTCTTTTGGTTAAGTCAGCACAGTCTAACAAATGAAAAAACCACCCGAAGGTGGTTTTGGCATTTCTTGGTTGCACGGGGCGGAATAGACCGGCACTCAGGATGTCTAATCTAGCAAAAGCCTATAGGGCATCATCTTGGATTTCACAAAACCTTTCTTTTGATAGAAAGACTGGGCCTTGGTATTTTCATTATCAGTTAATAGAGTAATTCGCTTACAGCCCTCCTTTTTGGCTTCGCTAATCGCATAGTCAATTAATTTAGAGCCAATGCCTTCACCTCTGGATTTAGATAGCACGACCATATCTTCAAGAATGGCGACCTTGGAGCCTAGAGCAGTAGATTCTGTAAACAGCAGGTTAATCATCCCTAATATATTTTCATCATCTCTAGCAACCAAAATGATGCCAATCATTGGATCAAGAATGATTTTGCTAAGTGCTTTTCTTTGGGCCTCTGAATTAGGCTCGAATTCTGCTTCTTGCTCAAAGAGGGTCTTTAATAACTCAACGAGTTCGGGAATATCAGAGTGAATAGCCTTGATAAATTTCATTGGTCAATTTTAATAGCCTTGTGATCCTAGCTATTGGAATCTTGTCCGCCAGTCCAAAAGAAAATAGTCCAACGGAGTGGGCAATCGTGATTTTTAGTCGCCTGGGGTGGAATCGACCCGCCCCAAGGATATTAAATCTTATGCCCAGAATTCTTTGATTTTTGATGCTTCCATTTTTGCTCGATCATAGCCGGTACGTAATGCGCCGGCAATTTGCTTTGGATCAAGCAAGTCAACGCCTTTGGGTGTACCAGCAACGATCCACTTGACCTTTGTACCGGTCGCCTTAATATCTTCAATGTTTTGAGCGATCGGATGCGGAATGGTAGTTAGAATTGCGCCCGTCACCCCATCCGTCAAGGTGATGATGAGCGCCCTTTTGGAGCCAGCTACCAAATCTACATGGGCGGGATTAGAACAAATTCCACCATCCATCACATACCGCTGCCCCAATAGTGTCGGTCCAGCAACCCCTGGCAAGGAGCTGCTTGCCGCCGCACCATGCGCCAATGGAATGCCATTTTTTTTGGCGGCTTGTTGTCCCACAACAATACGTTCACCCGTATAACAATCTATCCCTGTAGTGAACATCCGACTGGTTGGCCAATTTTTTTTGCTATCGCCCGTTAGTAATGCGGCCAACCGTTCAACCTGATCACCATTCAATTTATTGTTAGCTGCCAAGGCTGCGTTGCCGATTATTTTGCGCGTCTCTATGCTGCCATCCGTTGCGCTCATATTAATTTGATCAGCCCTTATCTGACTTATATTGGGCTTAGTTAACGGCGCAATCTTGGCAAAAATCTCGGGAAACTTTCCAAAAAAATCAAACTCGGTTCGTAGGCGAGTAAATTCGCCAGAAAGTAGCGACGAGCCCATATAAGACCCGGCTGATGTGCCAACCACCATTTCGGGGAGCCGGGCCATATCTAGGCCGGCCTCAATCAGACCATGAAAAAATCCGCAATACCAGGCAATGTAATATTCTCCACCGCCACCGAGCACCATCGTGCGATCTAAGCCTTTTGCTAAGCCTGAAATCATGGGCTTAGTTGCAATTGGTATTGCTAAGCCGTCGTCAGCAAACAATTTAGCTGATATTTCATTTGCCTTCGTTTGAATAGTTGGCTTTTGAGGCGTGGATTGCGCTTTAGCAGAATCAATCACAACTCCAGAAGTGCCAGCAATAGCGAGAGAGCCGACAGCAGAAGTTTTCAAGAAATTACGGCGTGATGATTGGGTCATATCGGCTCCATTGATAGTTAATCAATTTATAACAGATCAACAAATGAAAATGCCATCATAATGTTTAAGCGTCGCACGTTTAAACGCGCTTCTTTTCTGCGGGGTTAATTTGAGATACAGCGTCAGAATTTCGGTTTTGCTGTGCTTGCTGTAGTTTCTTTCGAATTTCGTCTAATCTAGTTGCCATATATGCACACAGAGTTAAAGTTCGTACAAATATTATGCTTGAACTTTAGCTACTTGTGCGCATTGATTCTATATGGCTTTCCGATTTTCTAATTTATAGATAGGCATCATAAAATTAGATGCGCCTTTAACTTTCACAAAAATCTAATATTACTTTTGAGCATTGAGTAGGCTTATTAAAAAATCTAATCAAGTAGGCCCGAAAAAACTAACAGGTAGGATATTGACCCATCCAGAACTAGGCGATACTGCATTAAGTGTTCTTGATTGCAATACATTGCTGCCGCTAAAGGATTTGACTTCGATTAGATTGCCATTGGAGTCATAAGTCGATGTATACCGCCATCGCAATACATCACCGACATCGAAGGATTTCTCTTCGATTAGATTGCCATTGGCATCGTAAGTGTCTGTATATCGCACTTGCAATACATCACTCTCATCAAAGAGTTTCTCTTCGATTCGATTGCCATTGGCATCATAGGTGTATGTATTTCGCCATTGCAATACATTGCCGCCGTTAAAGTATTTCTCTTCGATTTGATTTCCATTAGCATCATAGGTGTATGTATATCGCCATTGCAATACATTGCCGCCGTTAAAGTATTTCAATTCAATTAGTTTGCCATTGGCATCATAGGCGTATGGATATCGCGATTGCAATACATTATTTTCATTAAAGTGTTTCGTTTCAGTTAGATTGCCATTAGCATCATAGGTGTATGTATATCGCCATTCCAATACATCACCGCCATTGAAGGATTTCTTTTCGATTCGATTACCATTGGCATCATAGGTGTATGTATCTCGCCATTGCAATACATCATCGCCATTGACGGATTTCTCTTCGATTCGATTGCCATTGACATCATAGGTGTATGTATTTCGCCATTGCAATACATTGCTACCGTCAAAATCTTTAAATTCAATTAGATTGCCATTAGCATCATAGGTGTATGTATATCGCCATTGCAATACATTGCTGCCGCTAAAGGATTTGAATTCGATTCGATTTCCATTGGCATCATAGGTGTATGTGGAGCTGCCATCTATAGCGCCAGATGATGTAAAGCTTTCTGACCTGCTTGTTCCAAAAAGAGTTGGAGTAAGTTTTAAGCCTGCATACAATTGATTGGCAGCATAACTCCATAGAACAATAGCGCGTGAGCCGCCCCAAAGCCCTGCCGCCCTTGAGCGCCCGATATATTGCCTTAATGCAAATGAAGAAGAAAATTCGTAGAGCTGTTGATTAAAGTTAAGTGTAGTATTGGTTGCTAATTCAATTGCTTGGGTGGGTATTGCAATTCCGTTTTGAGTGTTCGCATCGTTGTCCAGCGTTTGCAAAAAAACCGAAATATTAATCGCCTTTTGAAATAGTTTTCCATTTGGTGTCTTGTTCATAACGCCAAGACTTGTTAGTGGGGGTGCGATTCCAACCAAAGAAAAAGTGTTTAGTGCTGGCCCTGCAATGGCCTGACCCAATACGATGTTGCCGACCTTGAAAGTAATTGTTTCACCAGGCAAATAATTAAACCTCCCATCCGCGTCTGTCACTCCAGACTGCGTTGCAGTTTGATACTGAAGTCCTGAAACTAAACCAGCGTCTGCAAAAGTTCCAACGGAGGCAGTGCTTGAGCTACCGCCGCCGCACGCAGTCAAAGCCAATGCAAACAACGAAACGAGTAGAAGTTTGATTTTTAACATCGTCTTTTCCATTAATTTTTTTTAAATGGTAATAGTTTTGCTAGATTTAGTCTATTTTTATTAAAATAGTTATGCCAGCCTATCCGCCGCCATCGTTGCTGTGAGCTTTGAATAGTGTTTTTCTATCATTGCGGCACTATTGCCCATCTGTTTTGCTAGGGTATGTATGTCTGTACCGTGCTCTAACAGCTCTAATGTTGCGTTTGTGTGTCGCAATGAGTACAAAGTGCGTGTCTGTCCCTCACCATTCTTCTCTAATCCACTATCACGCATCAGTCGTCTAAATGTGCCGTTCAAACTGGGCGGTTGATAGCCATTACTAAATGTAAAAAGTTTATGTGCTGTGCGAGCTTTCAGTAGTTGCTCAAACTCAATACCATTGTGCGTTTGCTGTCTGCTGTGTAATCGCTTTAATACATCCACAGCAAGATGCTTTGCGAGTGTTATTACGCAAAGTGGGGCAGCGTGTTGCTAAAGTGCGGAGAGCGTAAATTATTTTTACGCACGCAAAGAGCAAAAGTTTGTACAAGCACATAAGAAAACACCGCAGTCTTTCGACTACGGTTTATATATGGTGGCCCGGTGCGGAATCGAACCAGGGCCTAGGATGCCTGACTCTAGTTCTAGGCTGTCGTTTTAAACGACAAAATAGCTTTAATGCATCACCGAAATTGCACATACATTCCGAACATGCCTTGCTCCCGGTCGAATATCACTTAATGCACGAAACGATACTGGCCCCTCTTGGGGATCCAACGCTTTACCATCTTGCTTGGTGATAATGAGGATCTGTGATCCGGTGGGACTATTAAATACCTCACCCCAACTAAAGCTTGCTCGGTAGCCATCGGTAGCTACAACTTCAATGCGGGTATTGCGTAGCGCTCTACTGGAAACAGATTCAAGGCCATTCTTTAATAAGAAGTCCCTTAGTAATACTCCGCCCCAAGTGGTCGCTTGCGAATCCACTGAACTAGTAGAGCCCGATACTTGATTGCGACGCTCGCTAACAATTTGGGTTTGTGGCAGCTGATTGAGTTTGTTCAGATCAAATAGCATTGGCCGAATAGCAAATAGACGTAGTGCCAATACCTCTCGATCATTGTAAGTAATGCTCGGATCAACTGGGCACGTTTGTGCCGCTACAGTACTCATCCACAATCCAGCACATATTGCAATCAAGGTACGACGCATGGTTGATTATTTGGCAATCATTACATCAGAGGCTTTAACAATTGCCCATACCGAATCACCGATTTTGAGCTCTAGCTCATCCACGGCCTCATTGGTAATCGAAGCAGTGACAATGTGACCGCCGCCAATATCAACCTTCAGATGGCTGGTGGTTTGACCCTTTTTAATCTCTTTGAGGGTTCCGGGGATTTGATTGCGTGCACTTAATGCGACATTGAGTTTCATTGTTCTATCCTTTAATAAACGTACTTCTTTGCGTAAGCAGCATCATTATAAAGTGGCTCTGAATACTTATTTTTGCCATAGTCACGCATGATTTTCTGCCCAGAGTCAGATGCCACAAAATCAATGAACTTCGCTGCAGTTGCTTGACCTGGAGTAGTCCCCACTGGCGCTACCAAGGCGTCGTAGGTATTGACCAAGAACTTATCGCCGCGATAGAGCACTTGTAAGTTTGGAGCGATGGACTTTTCAGCAACCCATGTACTGCTATCGCTCATGAAATACGCATTTTCGGCATTGGCACGCTTGAGCGATGCCGTCATAAAGTCTTTGGTCACGATGTACCACGTACCCTCAGGCATTACTCCCGCTTGTTTCCAGATATCCATTTCTTTCACGTGCGTGCCCGAGTTATCGCCACGAGTAACAAAGTTTGCTTTCGCTTTAGCAATTCGGGCGTAGGCATCGGCTCCGCTGGTGGCAGATTTGATATTGGCTGGATCCGATTTAGGCCCAACAATGTAAAACTCATTTGATCCAATCAGGGTTCGTTTAGTTGCCCAGCCATCTGCTATTGCGTTTGCAACCGCCGCAGGAGCATGCACCATGATCATGTCAACTTGCTTATTTTTTAATTGATTTAAGGATGCGCCACTACCGGCTTTAATCCACACCATTTTTGCATTCTCACGCTTTCCAAACTCTTCTCCTAAGGCCTGAAGTAAGCCCAGTTCACCAGGGCTGCCGGTAGCAAGACTAAAACTATTAGCACCATCGCCATAAATTGCTTCTGCTTTTGGATTGGATTGAGCTTGCACGTAAGTTCCATACATGAGTAATGAGACAAGACCGAGTGTTCGAAACGATTTTAAAAGGCGCATATTGATTGACCAAGTGAAGATTCAGCTTTCATCATCGTGTGCAAAAAGTTATTATTCAATATGCATTTTTTTGCTTATATCTAAACTGCAGTTGCAAATGGTCCGCGAGATTTAGATGCCTCATTGATTTGGCTTGCCAAGAACGATTCGAACCTGCGAACCTTGAACTTTTTGCCTTGTTCATGAAAAACTTTGGAATTCAACTGTTGTAATGTTTTGTCGTTTTAAACGACATCGACTGACGCAGGGATGGATAATTGATTTGTCCTTTTAAAGGACAGCTCTTGATGAGGATATCCGAGACCAATGGCGTCTAACTCCGCTAAGCCTTAAAAGAAAATAGCCCAACAAGTGGGCTATTGTGATTCTTGGTGGCCCGGGGCGGAATCGGCCAGGGCCTAATATGCTCAATCCTTAATTTGCCCTTTAGTTAAGCTAGCCCATCCACGTATAAAAAGTTTCTTACCAACAAAGTTCACCACTAAAGAAATAATCGCGACCAAAGATCCGGTCACCATTGCTTCCGTTGTATAACTACCGAAGTGTGTTGGATGTATCAGTAAGTCAGCAAAAAAGCACATGCCGCCAGTAATTCCAGCTACAAGGAATTTATTGCCCAACCATCGATGGGTAAAAAGCGAAAGGATAAGTACACCAACACCAGTTACAAACCCTGTCTCTAGTGCCTTTTGAAGGTGGTCCAGCGTTGCCAGCCAAATATTGCCTTGAACCATAACCAACAGACAGGCAGGTGTTGCTTCACAAAATGGCGCGACAAAAATCTTAAGTTTTTTTATCAGCATTTAAACTTTTAACAACTGAATAAATCACGGCAATAGGTCCAATCACGGTATAAATTTAAAACTACGCCAAGGTGGTTTTGATATTTCTTAACGGCTCGCGGCTTAATCGACGAAGGTCTAAAGCCGGCCTATCCATTCGAATACTCTGGATTAAAGGTTTGAAATAAAGCAATTCCAATACAAGCCATGAATAGCCCTAATGAAATGCAATTCATTGTCTTAACTCGATGAACTAAACAGTCATATTTTAGAAATCCAGCGATAGCTAATAAAGTCGAAAGTACTGCTAAGAGGGATAGGTTAATCAGTAATAAGGTGGCAATATTCCAAAATCCTGTTGCTCCCGGGACTAAATCTTGATGAACAATATATTGCTCTTTGCCTGCACCAAAGACGCCTACAAAAAAAGTACCCAGCCAATTGGCCCATAGTGAAATGTATAGAGAAATGGTCGCAATCTTTTTTGAGAAAACAGGCAAAGTTAATTGTGGCCACATCCAAGCAAATGCGAAAAATACAAGCGCCTGAACAGCGCCAATTAAATGGGCTTGTAATATGCCAATTTGGGCAATTGCATAAGGGGAGTAAATGGGCGCCAATAATCCACACATCAACATCAATAAGCCTGATATCAAAAAATATCTATTGAATTGAAAACTCATTTTTTCCCCAATTAAGGAAGTTGAATTCTTTAATACTAGACTAAGGGTCGATTCTTACAAATAAAAAACCACCCGAAGGTGGTTTTGGTGTTTCTTGGTGGCCCGGGGCGGAATCGAACCAGGGCGGAGGATGCTGATCCTGATTAGGCTATTTAGACCTATATTGGCTTAAGAAAATCTTAACTGCGTTTTGGGCAGCATCGCTACCGTAAGTAGTGTGCTCTGATCCTGGTATGTCCACTTGTTTAAAGTTTGTTCTATCTTGAGCTTTATTGGCGCAATTTCCTACAGTTGGCTTGCCTATACGCCAATCATCATTTTCCGATGCGATTGCTAATACTGGACTATTTTTGGATGAAAAGATTCCGTCAAAATCAGGGTTGTTTTTATTTGTACAAGTCCAACCCATGATGATTCTTCCAGCAAAACCATTATGTGGAGACTGGGCTACCCCAATACCTCCCTCACTAAAGCCCATTAGAAAAATATTATTCTTATCAGCCCAGCTTGCCTTTTGAGTCTGCTCTAACGCGTATCCAATTTCCTGCTGTCTATATTTAAAGGCATTTGGAAAAGCATTTCCACCTTTAGCTTTTGGATCACAGTTAGGAATCCTTCCTGGCCTGGCAATGCTGTCAGGCATTACAACAATAAATCCCTGCTCGGTAATCAATGATGCCCAGCTAGCATCATGTGTTCTATTAATTCCTGCGCAGCCATGTAAGTAGATAACAACAGGCATTGGCTTATCAACTGAAATTTTACTTACCGAAGTAGTAAAAGTTTTGCCAGGAACATACACAACGGCATCTTCCCAACTCTTTTCTACATCCTGAGCAAAAACAGAGCTTGATATAAATAAGCTAAGTATCGCTATTTGTTTTAATTTAAGTAGCATCTTCGCCTTTATATTGAATTTTGTATTTCTGATGATCAATTACAGATAATAGTATTGATTTAGAGATTTGTCGCATAGCGTCAAATACTGTTGCCCCAAATGAAAAAACCACCCGAAGGTGGTTTTAGTGTTTCTTGGTGGCCCGGGGCGGAATCGAACCAGGGCCTAGCATGCCTAATCCTGCTTGGCTTGAATTACATCTTCACAATTTTCCAAGCACCATTTAAGAAAC
>JBIPON010000066.1:0-9259 GCA_044379065.1 Polynucleobacter sp.
AGGGCTCCTAATGGCGCCATGCAATCAGACTCGCTGATTGCACGCTTGCCGCTCCCCCTGTCCCTGATACCTGAGAGATTCACACTAAGCCCAGCTTAGTATTTGCTCCTTCGGTGCGCCACATGATGGCGACTCTCCAGACGGCTATTTAGGATAAGCAGTACCTTCCGGGTGGATACCTGAGCGTTCATGGGAGTTTGCGCCTTCGGTGGAGGCATGGCCTCACTCTCCTGCTTAGAAATAGTTTATCGTACTTTTATCGAATTGTGTATACAGAAAAGGGCCCCTTTATGCAGGATATCAAGGCTGTGATTGACTCACTCCAACTGGAGCCACACCCAGAAGGGGGCTTCTACCGGGAAATGCATCGGGCAAGCTCCCTTGTCAAGGAGGTGAATGGCAATAGCAAAAATGCCTATTCCAGCATTTACTACCTTTTATCGGGACATGATTTTTCAGCATGGCATCGCATTCAATCGGATGAAACCTGGTTCTTTCATTTGGGCTGCGATATCGCCATCCACTACTTTGATTCGAAGAATGAGCTGGCCGTGGTTCAGCTTGGCCTAGAGTCCATGCACTTTCAAGCCACGATCCCTGCCGGCACTTGGTTCGCTGCAAAACCGGTTCGGGCTGAGTCTTTTTGCTTGGTCAGCTGCGTCGTTGGCCCCGCATTTACATTTACTGAGTTTGAAATGGGGCAGCGACAACTGCTTCTGGATCGCTACGGGACATCCGAGAAGCACATTGAGGCAATAAGCGCCCTTACCAGAGCCTAGCAATCAATCGACGTGGCCCTAGGCTAAGCAATTTAATGGGTTTTTAGATAATTAATCACCCAGGCTGGATCGCCGTCACTTGGAAAAATCGGATAGTGAACTGCCTCAATCACGCCGTTATTAGCAATGAGCGTGACTCGCTTTAACAATGTCATGCCAGCAGCTACAAAAGTTGGCATATTCAATGCCTTTTGAAATTGATAGGCCTCATCACTTACAACAGGAAATGGCAAGTGCAGTCGATCGGCCATCTCTTTTTGATACTCAGTCGTTTGAACGCTCAAGCCCATGACCTCTGCGCCCAATGCTTGAAGCTCTTGATAGTGATCTCGAAATGAACAGCTTTGCGGTGTACAGCCTCTTGCCCCAGGAATTTGATCCCAGCCATCTGGCAAAGCAACATTGGGTTGCCCTGTCATTGGATAGCAGTAGATCACTAATTTGCCTTTAATATCGCCAAGGTTAACGGTCTTGCCATTGGTGGCATTTAAAGAAATGGGGGGTAGTTTCATTCCCTTCAAATGATTGGTCGAACCATCATCTTGAGGAATGGGCAGATCTGTGGGTAGCTGGTTTAGATTTGTCATGAGTTCATTCTATAAAATCATTAGCGGCTTAAGCAAAGGAAAAGCTACTCAACGCTTTTGGTACTTTTTGGTAGGACTTGCTTTTAGGGCGCTGAAGGCAGTTCAACTACAAATGTAGCGCCCCCGCCAATCGCATCTTCGCAATAAATTGAGCCGCCATATCGAGTCACAATGTGCTTACAAAGCCATAGGCCCAAACCCATGCCGGATTGTTTGGTGGTACTTAGCAGCTCAAATAGCTGGGGTCTAAATTCAGCAGACACGCCACCCCCATTGTCAGAAATACTTAAGCGTACTGCCCGATTGACTTTGGTAGCCTCTATGGAAATTCGTCGCTTGAGTGTTCCGGAATTCGCTAACGATTGCCCAGCGTTATTAAGTAGATTTAACAAGACCTGTTCAATTTCAGCTGAATTAACCTTAATTAGCAAACCATCATCAACTCGAAGTTGGATTTGGATATTCTTCGACTTTAGCTCTGGCGTCACAATATTCAGTACTTTAGTAATAAGGCCGCTGGCTAGAACTTGTTCAGCACTCGAATTGCTGTCATTAAAAATTGATCTGAGTGATTTAACTATCGTAGCCGCTCTCTTATTATCTTCTTCTAGAGAATCTAAAATTTCTTTACCCAACTCTGGATTAAGCACCCCTTTTTCTAATTTCATCTTAAGAAACTGGATGTTTAGATTTGAGGCGCCAAGAGGCTGATTGAGTTCATGGGCTATCGATGCTGATAACGCTCCAGTAGCAGCCGTCTTATTGGCCTTCATGAGGCCATAGATAAGGCGCTCTTTTTCTTTTAAGAGCCCGGTTATCTTTTCATTTTCGCTGACGACTTGATTATTTTCTATGCTTAGCTTTTCCAGCCAATAGCCAAGGACTGCCACATAAGAGAGGATTGAGATGCCCAGCCATGCCAATCTAATTGAAGCGCTAACTACGCCTTCTTGATATAAGTTAGGGGTAGATAAGCCACCATCAATGTACAAAGCGATAAACCTTGCGGCGGTAAGGACCAGCTCGATCACAGTGGTGCAAATCAGAAACCGGAGTTGGGTAGAGCCAATTCCCCTGAGTTGCCTTAGCTCCCTTAGCTCCCAAATAAAACAGGCGCCTCCTATAAGGGTGATCAAGCCAACCCTTTGTATGAACAAGCCTTTTTGCCTTAAGTATTCAAATAAAATAGCGAAAGCCAATAAGCCCGCAAGAACAATTATGTTCACATTTTTTGGAACCGGAACATTAAGAGAGCGGCAAAATAATCCAAAGTAAATAAAACTTGCAACAAAGCATGTATTTGCTGCTGTAAGCAAGGATAAGGAAATTGTTGAGGCTAATGCGAAGAGCGTAAATGATGTTGCAATCAGCGTGAGGGCGGTTAGCCAAAGTTTTTTGGACTGGTCTGCTTTATCCCGCGCCAATATAAACCGTGAGCCGTAAAGCAATCCCCATAGGATCAGAGCAAAGACAAAGAAGAATATTTCGTTGGCGTATTTCATTGATCTGAATATTACTACTCTTGATAAATCAGATGGGATTCCTTTTGAAATCGCCAGTATAGAAATATAAGGGGGGCAAACCTCCTATATATAAAGTACAACCGGTGCGGTGCCGACCCTGGCCTGAGTAGGTTTGGCTTAACTTACTGCGTTAGGCTTGGTAAAGAGCCGCTGACCACCAAATAAAAACAATACATATAGGCAACGCCCAGGGCCATACCAACCAAATACATTGGATAGCGAATGGCTTGCTCAGGGGAGCCTTGTTTTAAGCCGTTAAACATGGATTTCACTAAATTTTCTTTTTGTAACAAGCTCATGATGATTGCAGCGGCAACGTGAATTAAAACAAAGCCCAATGCTAGATTGGAGATTGCCTCATGCGCCCCGCTCATGAATTCCCCAAGAACACCCTTGACAATCCAATAGCCCGTTAAGTCAATAAGCAAAATCAGGATCATTAATGAAATCATGACTAAGGCGCCTACAGGATTGTGCCCGGCTCCAGAATACTGCCTTCCGACCAATAAGGACTTGATGTGTTGCCATGTTGCCGTGGGGCCTTTAATAAAATCCGTGAAACGAGCATGCCTAGTGCCCACGATCCCCCAAACTATCCTAAATAAAATGAGGGCGCAGGCCGAGTACCCAAATGCATAGTGAATCAGTTGTTGTGCTTCGCTCTCTGAGGTGAGCCAAGCGCCCGCAAAAGAAATCACTAGAAGCCAATGAAAAACGCGAACGGGAAAGTCCCAAACGAGTACGGATTGTTTTTTATCAGGATTATTCATTTGGCTGGTATCCGCACGCGGTCTTCATCAAAATACCCTTTGGCTGCATCCGCATGGCAAGCAGCGCAGTTTGCTGGGCTCTTTACTCCGTCCCTCTTCCACACATCAACCCTGACTTCATCGTGCTTCCGAATAAACCACGTCGCTTTAGTAATGCGATTATCCGGAGCAAAAGCAGCATACTTTTGCTTAGTAGCTGCATTTTTAATCAGCCACGGCGTAATCTCCGCTTGTGATTTTGCGTCAAGGCTCGCATCTGTACCAAAGTGTTTATCAAGGCTAGACATGATGTTTTGCCAATTCTTTTGCCCCATTAGTCCTGGTGGATACGCCATATGGCAACTTGCGCATTCTGCTTCATACGACTTGGGCGCATCAAATGGCATGTTCATTTTTGCGGCAGAAACTGGCATAGCCAAGACCGCCATGAACGGCATGAGAAAGTATATTTTTATATAAGCCTTATTTGACCGTCATTAACCAAGCAAGCACATCCGCTTTTTCTTGGCTTGTACAGTCGCGAGCCAAGACATCATTGCAATTTCGCTTAAACCACTTGTCGGCTTTGGCTTGATCAACAAATCGCTCAGGATTTGCATTGGGGGATAAAGGCTTAATGACCTTACCTGTAACAATGTGCTTGGTATCGTGATTGGGGGGATTTTCATGGCACGAAGCGCAGCTCCATTCCTTGCCATGCTTTGAATTAAAAAATTGCTCACCACGTCCTGATGATGCTTTGCCGGATGAGGCCTCGTAACCCATCAGTAATTCTTGAGGTGCCGCAGAAAATGCCGCCTTTACTAAACCCATCATCGCTAAAACTAAGAATGCTTTTTTAATCATGATGCGGTACCTCGCTTACTTTTTTTCAGTATGCGCTCTATTAAGGGTCTATTACCGCAATAAAAATAATAATGTCTCCCCCAGTTGATTTAAATCAAATGAGAGAGTAAGTTCGATGTATACGCTATCGCATTTGATAGCTAGGAGCAGGCACCTTTGGCAGGAAAGCCCGAGACTAATTACGCTGGACTTAGCGCAGCGTTAGAGACTCTTTGTAATTTTGGGTTGATAGCCTAGACAGGCAATGCCAGTATTAACTAAAACTTGAGCATCTGGAGTTGTCTTGGATTTTATTTCATACAGCTTGCAACCGTAGGGAAATTTCTTGTCCCAGGTGATATAAAAAAACTGGCATTTTTTACAGTCCATCTCAAAACCATAACATCAATCCCGTGACGCCTCAATAATAGTCCGGGCTCAGAATATATCCTGCACATAGCAGGGAATTATTTTCTTAACGCAATACGCAATTCAAAAAATTATTTACCTTTTGGTGTAGGTGCCTGTTTTTGACGAAGTGCTTAAATTGATTACCTCGGCCAAATCCTGGTCTTTGTCTTGCAGATTCGAACAGGTGATTCTGCCGTTCACTTTGGCATCGGGGTGAATATTTAATTGCTTATATTTAATGTTCCCACGTATGACCGCGCTGGGATATACCTCTATTCGCCCGCTTACGTCGATAGAACCATCCACTGTGCCGATAACGATCAAATTGGAGTATTGAATGTCGCCTTGGACATACCCCTCTTGATCAATCACCAATGTTGCGCCTGCCGACGTAGCCTCAGAAATGTTACCTAATAGACCGCCAGCAATTTTATAATTTCCTGCTCCCTCCAGATTCCCAAGAATGCTGGAGCCAGTACCAATTTCATTGGTGTATTTAATGTTTTTGTGCGCTGTTAATTTTGTAGTTTTTTTATACATCTCATCTCACTCCACAGCTTTATTCTATAAAACCCATTCGCCTTCATTGTTTAATTGGTGTTACGAATGGAGCCTTTTTTATTTGAAATTATTTTAGATAGGATGCTCTGGCAACTCTATTGGCTGTTGGGTGAATACAGCGTTTTTATATGAAATACCGCTTTCTATACAAGAAATCTGCATAGTTTTTTTACTAATATCACTCGATTAACTAATTTATTCACATTTATCCCTGAATCTGATAACTTAACTTGTCGCCGTCATTCCTAAAAGGAGTAGCCATGGCATTTAAGATTAGCCCCAAAAGCGATTTTCATATCTCGGAGCGAATGACTTATCGCAAAGAGAATAAAGAAATTAATTGTGGATTTCTTTGGAAAAATGGCTTATTCTTGATCGATACGCCGCCTAATTTTCTAAGCGAATACGAACAACACATCGGGATTAGTGTGGGCGATCAAGACTATTCAGAAGTTCGTCTTTCGGACGAAGGCAACAAGCACATCTACTTTTCAGAGACCACCCCAAAAGCAGAACAAGAGGCCCTATCTTCCATCTTTAACAACAGCAAAACTACAGATGACTTTGATATTGGCTTTCAACACAAAGGATGGCAGCTGGTAGATGTCGATATTGTGATGTGGGGTGAGCTGGCAATTACGAACGAGGGTTCGGTGTAGTAGTGTTTAGCTCGCGAATCGAATGCTATGGTCCTGAAGAAACGTACTAGATACTAGATCTATTCTTCATGTAACTCAGTTTAATTTTAAAAGATTTTAATTGATCATATCTAGATAGCGAGTCATTTGTTTCGTACTCAGCGGCAATTTAGTCAGCTCCAAGTAATAGATACTCGCCCCTGGCATGCTCTCAATTGAGGCGGGGGTTAATTTGCCCATTGGCACCATGTAATTCGTATGCAATTCTTTCATATGAGTAAAAAAGAGCGTGGGTGGAACCCTTAGTTCTACTGCCCTTATCACCAACTCTTCGCACAATACGTTGGGCGACTCGATTTGTAGCTTGTATAAATCGTTTTTTTCTTTCATGGCACGGCTCATGTAGCGCTCGATATGGACATCTTCATAAAGTCGCCTGTTGAAATCATAGGCATAGTCTGTGATAGCCCTCGAAATCCAATACGCTTCATTTTTACTGTATTTGCCTTGTAAATTCTGCCAAAGCTTTGCTTGATATACCTCTTTGAGTTTTTGACTCTGGTGCCTATAGAAGGGATGGGATTTAACTAGGCCCGAAATCATTCCGCCAAAAAACAAAGCGCCGCTTATGAGCAGTGCCTCACCCATGGCTTTGGGCTAACTTCAGTGGCATGCGTCTTTTTTTCATGCCTCTCAATATAGCTACATAAGCGCGCAATAAGCCTGTAATATGCTCATCTTCAAACGTTTTTTTCCTCGCTTAATTCATTGATTTAAATCGTTTTTTTCTAATCAATCATTAAGCAAGCCTGCTTATATTCAGTTTCAAAGTGAAAAGGGAATGCCTTGTGTCTTCAGATAAAAAACTGAGAACTCAGCCTAAGCAATCAAGGGCCGAAGTGACTGCTGAAACCATCATTCAAGCTGCTATAGATGCCTTGGAAAACCCGATGAGATCGAATCTGTTACCTCAAATAATTTAGCGGTGAAGTCTGGATATTCAGTTGGCTCCCTATATCGTTACTTTAAAAATAAGGATGATCTGTACACCAGTATTTGGCGTTTTTTTGTCACGCGCCTTCACGCGGGTTTGGTGCCTAAAATTGAAGCCTTCCCCGATCATGGCACGGTTAGGCAATTAATGATGATGGTGTCTGACTATTATTTTGATAACTTGCGATCCCGCAAACCTAGTAAGGTGATTCCCTTCTATCGCCTTTTTATAAAGGCAGTGCCTGACCCAGAAAATAATTACAAGGTAATGGATGTTCTGATTGAGCCACTAATGAAAACTCAGCTGCGTAACCAATCCGGAACAATGAAAATCATGGATGAAAATGAGCTGAGGCTTTGCTTGAGGGCCTCAAATGCCATAATTCGAAATGACTTTCTGGAGAGGGCGCCGTATTTTGGAACTCCATCCCATCAGCGTTCCTCATTGGACCTGATGGTTCGACTATTTCAGAAGTGATACGCACCAGAACAGCCCATTTTTATGCACTCTATAGTTCCACAAACTGTACATTTGGCGCATGAGTAAAAGCCTTAAAACTATTGCCTGCCTCAAGGTATTGCGCGGATCGATTGCCATCACCATTGGCGTAAGTCTTTTTTTGGTTTATCGACGCTCGGAAGCATTTTCTTGGATTGATCACCCAATACTGGGTAGCATTGCCTCCAATGATCCTTTCTTACAAATGGTGTTTGCGTGGCTGGGGAGCTTTAATCACGCGCAAATATTAAGTATTGCTGTATTGGCTAGTCTTATGGGTGTCCTACGCTGGGTTGAGGCAGGCGGAATTTGGTTTAACCAGAGCTGGGCGCAATGGTTGGCTGTGTTTTCAGGGTTTGTATACATTCCATTTGAAATCAACGAGCTCATTTATCGGTTTAGTTGGTTGATGGTATTCGTACTATTAGCTAATACACTGATCGTTGGCTATCTGCTCTATGTTTTATATGCCAAAAGGTTAACCAAGTTATCCACATAATTAGTATTGTTTTAGTCAACGAGCGCGGACTTAGGCAATGTGACGCTACCTGCCAGATGATCTGCCTGCCCTGATGCACTCCTGCAATAAGGCTGCCGATTATCGATGCTTTAATTATGGGTGACGATAAGTTAGCGTCCTAAACTGGAAGTAAAGCCTAGCGCTCACGATCCAATTTTTGGTATTCTGAGTCTTTCCATTTCACCTTTTTTCCCTTGAGTATTTACTGGATATCGCTCTTATTGGCAGGATTTTTTGAGATCGGCTGGCCCCTTGGCCTAAAGCTCGCCGACCTCCCCAATATGAAAATATGGGGTATTGCTTTAGCTATTTTCAGTATGGCGCTTAGCGGATTCCTGCTTTGGTTTTCGCTTAAGGGAATTCCAATTGGTACGGCCTATGCGGTATGGACCTCTATCGGCGCGGTTGGCACCTTCACCATTGGTGTTCTGGCTTTTGGAGACCCCAATATTCCGCTCCGCTGGGTAGGAGTTGCACTAATACTACTGGGTGTGATCTTTTTAAAAATTGGCTAGGGATTTTGCTTCATATCGGCCCGCATAACGGGGCCAATGGGCGCTGAGTCATCAAAGGATTTGCCAATCTCCCAAGGCTTTTTCTGTTTTTTTACTTCTGTATGGTTTCGCTCACTTTAATCTGCAGTCCTGACCCTAGTGTGTGAACAAAATAAATCGTAGTCGTTCAGCTGGCTGGGCCTCAATAAGCTTTCTGAGACATACCTTCTATACAGGATGTTCGATACATAGAATCGGCTTGCGCCATTGCTGCTGTGTCCGCCTTATTTAACTTTCCACCCTCTATATCCGATTTGATATTGGCGGCTATGCATTTTGCTATTGCATCTTCTCCCTTACAGCCGGACAGCATCATGGTTGTGAGTACCAAGCTTAATATCCATAATTTTTTAATCTTGCTCACCCTCTTCTCCTTAGATGACCCATCTCACTTAATCCTTGCGGTCGTTTGATTTGCGGCTGCCGAATATGATGATGAGCAGCGTGATGACTGCTACCCCTGTAAATATCATGCCAAGTGTTGCGCTATTGAGTTCCATATGCACCCCCTGTGATTTGCCTTGTTTGGCTCAGAGTAGCATCTTTTTATAGAAACTTTTTCTTTTTTCTTAGACGAGTAACAGGGGCATCGGAATAAT
>JBIPON010000067.1:0-9252 GCA_044379065.1 Polynucleobacter sp.
GCGTATTAAAGCATTTATTGATCATGGGCTTCGGGTTCAGCTGCGCAGCAGTAGCTTATTGACAGGACAGCAGTACCTTGCCGTTGATATGTTCCCAGATGCTCCAAAGTACACCTTTGACATATCCAAGTCGCCTCTACTAATGCAATATGTACCTGGTGCATTTGACAATATTGAGCAAAGCATTTCCAGCACAATAAAAAATGCCGATGCCTTAATTAAAAAACTCGACTCTGAGTTGATCCCTGAGTTGAGTCAATCACTAAAGAACATCAATGCAATTACTGCCGGCGATTCGCCTTTGCAAATCGATATACGCGATTCATTACGCGAGATCTCCAAAGCAGCGAGCTCTGTTAAAACACTAACGGATATGCTCGAGCAGCAACCCCAATCCATCCTCTTTGGCAAGCCATCAGAGGGCTCAAAATGATGCGATTCGTGGTGGGGCTGATATCTATTGTGGTTTTGCTGATCGGGTGTAGCTCACCCAAACCCACGTTTTACTCGTTTAACGCCACCCCAATCCCTCAAACAAGTTCAGCATCTAAGAGCGCCCGAATCATGGTCGGCCCAGTTACTTTGCCGGCCATGGTGGATCGGCCTCAGTTAGTGCTGCAAAATGCGAACAATACTGTTCAGGTATACGAATACCATCGCTGGGCTAATACACTCAAAGGCGATGTGGGCGATGTGATTGCATCCAATGTAGCGCAAGCATTAGCGATTTCAAATGTGTGGAACTTCGCACAAAGCACCCAGGCCAATTTTGATTATCAGATTTTTGTCGATGTTCAAAACATCGATACCAAATTAGGTGGACGCGTCGAGGTAGATGTGCTGTGGACGATTAAGTCAGCACCCACAACAAAGTCATCCAGTCAGGTTAAAGCCGTGAGTGGAGGTTCGGGCGCCTCAGCAAAACCCCTCATGGGACGCTCTTTAGTACAAGAGCCAGTTACCGGAAGTGGTTTTGAGGCAGTGGTTGCTGCTCAAAGCCGAGCTTTTGCTAAAGTAGGGCAAGAAATTGCTCGATCCATTCCATAAGGATCATCTTTTTTATTCTTAGATTGGTAACTTTATGAATGTCACCTTAGTTGGTTCTGAGTTACTGCTAAAAGAGTCGCTCTTTGGCCTCGGCGTTATGTTTCTTGCGATGATGTTTAATGTTTATGTTTTTGCAGCCATTGCCATGGCATACCGAAATCGCCTTAAAAAGTCGAGCTACCTTGGCAAGCACCTAGAGATCATGCGCTATGCCGCATATACGATGTTATTGATCATTGGCATGTTTTTATCACTCACCATATGGATTACAGCCCTCAATTTATTTGAGATTGTGACTGAGTGGCAGGCGGCGACCTTGTTAACTTTTAGTTTCTTTACCTCCGTAGGTAATTTCACTGTAGATCTGCCCTTTGGTTGGCGCTTAATTCCGTCATTAATTGCATTTTCTGGCCTATTCTCGTTTGCAGGGGCTACCGCTATCGCCATTGGTATGGCTCGTCAATTAATGAATCACCTTGATCAACATAAAGCCTTTGATTAATGCATTAATGGCGTATGAGCTATTTAATTGAAGAAGTATCTGCTATTTCTTTAATCAACGAATGATACTGATCGCAATACCGTGCAATCTCAACTAAGGTATTCAGGCCTAGCTTATTTTTAATACTGGCCCGATGCCATTTAACCGTGCGCAAAGTTATATTCAGTGTATCGGCAATTTCATGCTGTCGGTAACCCTGGCCTAAAAGCAGTAATACTTGGGCTTCGCGCTGACTAATCGGAATGGATGTTGGGAAATTTTTTGCTGATGAGGCTGAAAGCAGCATTGCACTCGATTTCTCAAACAGCGTCCGAAGCACTTCACTTACCTTGGCCCCTGTAAATGGCTTGAGCAAGAAATCAACCGCTCCACCATGCCAAGCATCAATAATGTCTGCTTGTTGCGCATTGCCGCTGGTGAAGATGATGGGATAGGCGATATGCATTTCCCGCAATCGGTTTTGCAATTCGACGCCGTTCATGCCTGGCATTTGAAAATCCAGCAAAATACAGGTCTTGATTTCGTCTTCAAAGTCAGAGTCGTCTAAGGCTTGCAGAAATGCCTCGGCTGAGTTAAAGGGAAGGACAATGTACTCTTTTGAGAGCCAATTCGCTAGGCTCTCCCTGAGGGCGGTATCGTCTTCAACCAAGATGACTCTGGATTGCATCTTAGGTATTTCCTGTTTCGCTCAGTGGAATCTGGATCTCAAAGCAAGCACCGCCATGCGCATGATTGAATCCCTTAATATTGCCCCGCTGCCGCTCCATAATTGTTTTGCTTAACCAGAGGCCGACTCCAAGTCCATCGGGTTTGCTTGTTTTATAGAGCTCAAATAAAGATGGGAAAGCATTTGGATCAATCCCCGGACCACTATCCCTTACTAAGAGGCTTGCATAGCCATGATTGGCGCTAATTGTCACCACAATTTCGCGCACAGTTGGATTACTGGCATGGATGGAGTCAATGGCATTATTAAAGAGATTAATCAGCACTTGTTGTAATTGAACGCTGTCGCCAAAAATAATGGGATTGAATTCATAATGTTTGATGAGGGTAATCGACTTAGCTTGCAATGTCGGTTCAATAATCTCAAGAACCTCATTGCAAACCTTTTGTAGGTTGATCGACATGAGCTTTTCAGGCTTCGATCTAAATAGCTGCCTTAAATTTTGAACTAAGTCCGACAGTTGATTGGATTGAGTGTTAATTTCATTTAAAGAAGCTAGGGTGTGCGCATTCTGGGGGGAGGAAGGCAAATCCCTGCGAGCAGTTTCAGCAAGAATCGCAATCGTAGTCAAGGGTTGACTCAGTTGATGGGCAAGAGAGCTAGCAAGTGCACTAATGCCGATGAATCGATTTGAGGCAATCAAGCCTCGCAAAAACTGATTTTTCTCTTCAATTGCCTTGACAAGCGGTTGATTTAGGATGTTTTCAGTTGGATTAAATTGATCGACCCAGGTAATCCGAAAACCGATGTAGGTTAGGTAGCGAAAACTACCCAATATCATAAAAAGGGTGAAGGCGATGATCGCTATTGCACTCGGCTCTCCCCTGGGAATAATGGGGGCACTCGTAAAATTGGCAATTACCCGCATGAGCCCAAAACAAATCAAACCAAATGCAAGCCATTTCAGAAATTGAACAAACTGATTATTGGGAAATTTTGGCAACAATACATATTTATATGCCCAATAATTTACTATAAATAGACTTGTCAAAATAATCGCATGAGCGAGGATGATCCAGCGGTAGTTGGATTCATCGCGATGTATTTCTGCAAATATCGTAAGTAGACCAAGCATAGTTATCCCTAAAACAAGCCACTTTTTATCCATCTTCTTGGCGATCGAAAGTGTGCTGTACAAAATTGCCGCTTCAGATGCAAGGGCTGCGAAATTTGGGATGCCGATGGTAATCGCGCTAATGGGTAGAACATTAATATTCACTAAAAAAATCACACCGCAACTAATGACCATACAAAGTTCTGAAAATAATAAGTAACGGGCAGAGAGATCTAGCTGCGCTCTAAATGCAGCAATCAATAGCCCACTTGAAATTAGGGTGAATAGAAAATACGCAAGACCTAGCGCTGCAAACGCATTCATATTTTTTATGGAAAAGATGCCAATTATTTGTGATTAATTGAAACTAGCAAAGTTTAAGAGTATTTTGGGCGCAGGCGATATAGCTTATAGGGTAAACGAGGGTTTTGACCCCATGAAAAACTGTACTAAGGTACATTGCCTTATGGGTTTAAATCCACTAAGTTAGTATGATTATTTAGCCATAAGAAAGCGTCTGACCATGAAATTAGCGACCTCAACCCGATTGCTGCTCCCCGCACGAGCAATACTTGCCACCTTGCTCTGCGGTGCCTTCAGTTTGGCCTCTGCCAATTCTGATCCTAGCCCCATTCCCAAAGTCTCAGACGAATGGCGCTTTGAAGTCACTCCCTATTTATGGGGTACTGGCATTCGGGGCACTGTCAATTTGAACGATAGCGCAGCGAAGTCGGCCGACATGTCGTCTAGTAATGTTCTCAGTGACCTGAAATCCGGCGGCACGATTGCTGCCGAGGCTCACAAAGGCAAGTGGGGCATCATGGGTGATTTGGTCTCTGCTACTTTGCAAAATTCAGGATCGGTTCCAGTGCGCACGGAGTTCGGCCCTGCTACGATTGGTGATAAGGTGACTGTTCAGCAAACCATCTTAACGGGCGCTTTTTCGTATACGCTTGCCAATACAAAAGATGCCTACGTTGATGCCTTGCTTGGCGTGCGGGCAATTGATGTCACTGCAACCTTGGGTTTAAATGTAGAGGGCACTTCGATTAAGCGGTCGATTTCAAAGAAAACCTCAACGGTTGATCCGATTATTGGCGCCAAGGGCCGTTACCGCATTGCTGACTCGACTTGGTATATCCCGTTTTATGGTGATATTGGCAGTGGCGGCGGTACCACCAATTTAACCTGGCAGGCCATGGCAGGTATTGGGAAGACCTTTAATAAGGTGGTAGATGCTTCTCTGACCTACCGTGCCTTGTATTACGATATGAAAGACGGTGGTGTGTTGCAAAAGACCACCATGCTTGGACCACAAGTTGCCGTTACCTTTAAGTTTTAATCTTTGGGCACATTATTTTATGAACACCTTCAATACTATTAACGCTGCTGTATTGGTAGCCGCACTCTCCATCAGTACTGCGTTCGCACAGGAGGTAAAGCCCGGTACTACACCAGCGGCTAGTGGCGAAATTGACAAGGTGGGCATTGCGAAAAAATTAGCAAACCCGATTGCGAACATGATCTCAGTTCCATTGCAGTACGAGTTCAGTCGTGGCGTGGGAAGGAATCAAGGTGGCTCCGAGCAAACATTGTTATTTCAGCCGGTCATGCCATTTAATTTGGGTGGTGGTGATACTTTCATCGTACGCCCCATTGTGGCTGGAGTTAGAGAGGTAAGCGTTCAGGGTGCGAGCGGACAGCCTTATTCTGGTTACGGTATTGCGAACGTCACCATCGAATCCTTTTATGCGCCAAATACCAATTCTTCGTGGATCTGGGGTGTTGGCCCCTATGCACAATCGCCCTCGGGTAATAGCGGTAAGTTCGGCTCTCAACAAACGGGTGCGGGTGTTACTGGGGTAGTGCTTAATCGCCACGGTCCGTGGACCTATGGTTTACTTGGCTATCAATCGTGGGAAGTGGGTGGTAATCCTGCGTTTGGAACACAAAATAATTTATATGGTCAGCCCTTTCTCGCATACACGAATAAAGAAGCACTGACCATTACCGCCAATATGGAAGCCCTTTATAACTACGATACGCGCCGCACTTCTAATCCACTTTACGTTGGCGCTTCTAAGTTAACCGTAATTGGCGGCGTACCGTTTTCTTTTAGTGCCGGCCCCATGTATTACGTGAGCAATACACCAGGCGGTCCATCGGGCTGGGGCGCAAGAGCAACAGCGACTGTAGTCATTCTGAAATAATTCACCTAATTTCAATACGTTCTATTCTCTGGAGTTGAATATGAGAAAGCTACTTTCTACATTAATCCTTGGCTCTGCCTTGAGCTTTTCGTTTGCTGCAGTTAATGCTAATCCATCGATGCCACCCTTCTATGCCGATGTCATGAAAATGACGCCTGAAGGCAAATTAGGGCAAGTCATCAAACAAGAAAAAATTACCACCCCAGTCAAGGGCGCACAGGCTTGGAAGATTGCTTATATTTCATCGGATGTTGCTGGGCGACCAACTATTTCTACTGGTTTAGTGGTTGCACCAGTGGGGCAGGCTCCCAAAGAGGGCCGCCCGGTATTGGCATGGGCGCATGGTACGACAGGAACCGCTCAAAATTGTGGACCTTCCCAGGTAACCAATCCAGTAGTGCCGCTCAATCAGTATTTCTTGGTGGGTGGTAATTCGTGGACAGACTATGGCATTCCAAATCTTGAAGAGTTTATTAAAGAGGGCTATGTCATCGTAGCTACGGACTATCAAGGCTTGGGCGGTGGCGGTAAACATCAGTATTCAGTGGCCGGTACCAATGGTCGCGATTTAATTAATTCAGCGCGCGCGGCAATTTCCATGAAAGATACGGGTGCTGGTAAGCGCACCATTTTCTATGGTTGGTCGCAGGGTGGCGGCGCAACGATTGCTGCCGCTAGCTTAGGGGACTACCTCAATAAAAAGGGTGCCGTGACCGATGATTTACAGGTGCTTGGATTTGTTGCCATGGCCCCTGATGATGCTGCGGTAATGATCCAGAATGCCAATAAAGATCAGGCGTCTGCCGATAAAGCTATTAATGGACTGATTCAGTTGTTTTCCGACAATGTATTTAATTTCTCCCATTTTGCGATGACGATGTGGGGTACTCAAGCAGCCTATCCCAATCTAAAGCTTAGTGATCTATTCACAGATCAGGGCTCCAAAGTGCTCGATCAAGTGCTCTTGAACAAATGCATGCACGTGATTTCCGATACCTTCAATTACACCTATGGCAATCAGTTCAAAACACTCCTGCGTGATAAGCCTGTTAATACCATGCCCTGGGTAAAAGCCCTCATTGATGGCAGCGTTTTACCCGTGAAGCCGGTCGCACCGGTGGTGATTTATTGGGGCACGAAAGACACTGCCGTTCCACCAATCATGCACGAACTGTATCAAAAACAAATGTGTGCCATGGGTGGCAATATTGAGCGTATTCAGTTGCCGGGTGAGCAAACGCATTTCTCAACCCCTGGGTTATCCGCTCCCATGTATTTGACCTGGGTTAAAGACCGTGTGGCAGGTAAGCCATTAGCGAATGCCTGTCCTTCTAAATAAAGGAAGCAAGCAGTTTAATAAACCACCTTCGGGTGGTTTTTTAATTCATACGAAGGGATAGTCCTATTTCTCAGCGCCCGAGTTGATTAAGGTAAATTGCTTGACCTCGCAGGAGATTACCCAGTCTTTGACTGTCTCCTTCATGGTCAGGTAATGAGGTGATGCACGATGGGCATCAACTGCCTTTTTATCATGGTAAATCTCATAGAGGTAAAACACGGCGGGATTCTTTTCATCACGACATACATCAAAGCGGTAGCACCCCGGTTCATTATTGAGTGATGCCTTTGCATTGACGAGGATTGCGGTTTCAAAGTTGGACACCCATTGCTCATGAATAACAAATGTGACCGATAGAATTTCAGGCATAGCGTGATCTCTTATGAGTGTGTATGAAGGCAGTGTATCCAATTGCCAGATCTATGGATTAACTTGTCTCGATTTGGGATTTTGGTGGGGCGCTTGCGTGATGGTTCCAGATCAGCCAAGCGCCGGATGAGGCAATCAGCGCCATCCCAACAAAACTCCATCCATCCGGTAACTCATGAAAGATAAAGTAACCGTAGGCAATCGCCCAAATTAATTGCAAAAATACCAGCGGCGTTAGTTTATGTGGGCGCATTTGGTAGAAAGCCAGAACTACGAGCAGGTGGGCTAGACCGCCCAGTAGACCCAATAGCGCAAATAGTATCCAAGACGTAATAGATAGACTGGGAAGTGGCTCCGCAAATGGCAGCAGTGCACTCGCCAGCGCTAGACCAACCAAACCACTATAAAAGAAGGTGGTGTAGGCCGAATCGCGCGTCAGCTTGCGGGTGATGAGTTGGAAGATGGCATTTACCAAAGCCATCAGCACCAGCAGTAGGGCTGCCCAGTGGTAAATGGCTGTACCGGGTCTCGCGATCAATAAGATGCCCATAAAGCCGACGCCTGCGATAAGCCATTCTTTTAGGCCGACTTCTTCTCCCAGGATTGGTTTCGATAGAATCGCCACCCAAATTGGCGCCGTAAACGTAATGGATGAGGCCTCTGCTAGGGGCAGCCAGTAAAGGCCTGCAAAAAATAAGCTGGATGTCGCCACCAGCAAAACAGAGCGAAACAGCTGCAGTTGAAGGTGGTGGGTCTTCCAAAAATGGGGGCCTAAGAAGTACCAGGCAACTGGCAGTGCCAAAAGGCATTGACCTAAAAAACGGGACCAAACAACGGCAATGAGATTGGTTTCTTGAACCAGTATTTTGGCAATGGCATCAAGGGTAGCAAATAAAATGCCACTCAATATGAATAGAAAGACGGGTGACTTCATTTAGTTTTCTACTACTCCCGCTTCACTGCAAATCCACTCGGTAAATTGCTGTATTTTTTTACTGTTTTTAGTATTCGACCGAAGCGATAAAAAATGCGTTTTATCTGTGGTGGATAAAAAGACATCCGCCCCCAGCACGACCAGCTCACCGCGCGCGAGTTCGCGCTCAGCAAAGCGCGTACTCTCCAGTACGGCGCCCATGCCATCGACGGCTGCCGATATGGATAGGGCAGCACGGTCAAATGCCATCTTCCGAGTGGATGGGTTTTGCAGGCCGTTGCGCTCGAACCATTGACCCCAGGTGTGGTGATTGAGAGACGATTCGATCAGGGTGAGTCGGCACATCAGCTCTTCTACTGGAATACTTGGATCAACTAATTCGGGAGCGCACAGCGGTGCAATGCGTTCATCCCCTAAAGAAATGGATGTAATACCTGGACCTGCTCGAGCCGCTTGATAAGAAATAGCAATATCGATTTCTTGATTTTGTAATAAATCAATTGGCTCTGCGCCTGAGGTGAGGCGAATCGTAATATCTGGATTTGCCTTAATAAAGCCAGGTAATCGCGGGCTCAGCCACTTTGCGGCAAAACTCGGTGAGCAGTGCAATGCTAATACTTGCGAACTGGGCGCCAGCGTTACTTCATTGCAGGCCGATTCGATGACATCAAATACACGCGATAAAGAGTCAAGCAAGCGTCGCCCCTCTGCAGTGGGCTCGACCGTGCGATTTTTGCGCAGAAACAGAGCTTTGCCAAAATGGTCTTCGAGGTCGCGGATTTGGTGACTAATGGCGGACTGGGTAAGGTGGAGTTCTTTAGCGGCTAGCGTAAAGCTTTCGAGGCGAGCAGCGGCCTCAAAGGCGCGCAATAGCGTGAAGTTTGGTATTTTCCTCATGTAAATATTATATACATGAATAAAATTCATCTATTCATGAAAAAGCGTCGTTTGTCAGGGATAGCCAAAAGGACCATCATCTTCAAATCAGGCACGCTTTCTATAAGGGGCTTGCCCAGTTCAAACCAATGCATAAAGGAGTACAAATGGCGCACACAATGGAACGCGAACGT
>JBIPON010000068.1:0-9223 GCA_044379065.1 Polynucleobacter sp.
GTATCGGTCACCAATGCCCTTTCGAAGCGCCTCGATGTCACGGTATGGCGTGAAGGCCAAATGTCTACTTTGAGCTTTGCCGACGGTAATGTGATTGAGAAACTCAAAACCAGGCCCGCCGATAAAGGCGATAAAGCCCACGGTACGCGTGTCCGGGCCTGGCCCGATGGTAAATATTTTGATAGTGCTGCCATTCCAATGGCGGACTTGATTCGTTTGCTGCGCTCCAAAGCGGTTCTACTGCCTGGCGTCAAAGTCACCTTAATCCAAGAAAAAAGCGGCGAGACGCAATCTTGGCAGTACGCGCAGGGTTTGCGTGGCTACCTTAATGAAGCCTTGGCACAGGCAGGCCACAGCCCTGAAGTGATACCCGCATTTGAGGCAGAGCAATACGCGACCGGCAATGCCGATGAAGATACCTTTGCTGAAGGCGAGGGCGCCGCCTGGGTAGTAACCTGGACCGAGGATGGTCCACCCGTTCGCGAGAGTTATGTGAATTTAATTCCGACGCCCGCCGGCGGTACTCACGAGAGCGGCTTGCGTGAAGGCCTCTTCAATGCGGTCAAAGGCTTTATTGAAATGCATGCCTTGCAACCCAAGGGGGTGAAGTTAATGCCCGAGGATGTCTTTGCACGCGCTTCCTTTATTTTGTCTGCCAAAGTACTCGATCCCCAGTTTCAGGGGCAAATTAAAGAGCGCCTGAACTCACGCGATGCCGTGCGTTTGGTGTCCGGTTTTTCCAAATCCGCACTCGAGCTTTGGCTAAACCAGCACGTCGACTATGGTCGAAAATTGGCTGAGCTGGTGATCAAACAAGCGCAAGCCCGCACCCGCGCTGGTCAAAAAGTCGAAAAGAAAAAATCCTCTGGCGTGGCAGTGCTGCCAGGCAAGTTAACCGATTGCGAGAGTCAAGACGTTGCAATGAATGAACTCTTTTTAGTCGAGGGTGACTCTGCCGGTGGTTCGGCTAAGATGGGCCGCAATAAAGAGTATCAAGCGATATTGCCCTTGCGCGGTAAGGTCCTTAATACCTGGGAAGCGGAGCGGGATCGCCTGTTTGCCAACAATGAGGTGCACGATATTGCGGTAGCCATTGGTGTTGATCCCCATGGCCTCAATGACACGCCCGACCTGTCCAATTTACGCTACGGCAAGATCTGCATTCTGTCGGATGCCGACGTGGATGGTTCGCACATCCAAGTTTTATTACTCACCTTGTTCTATAAACACTTTCCAAAGCTGCTGGATGCCGGACATGTGTATATCGCCAGACCGCCACTCTTTCGGGTGGATGCGCCCGCGCGCGGTAAGAAGCCAGCGCAAAAGATTTATGCCCTTGATGCCAGCGAACTCAATGCGATCGAAGATAAGTTACGAAAAGATGGTGTTCGTGACAATGCCTGGCAAATTTCCCGCTTTAAGGGCCTTGGCGAAATGAGTGCCGAGCAATTGTGGGACACCACACTCAATCCGGATACACGCCGGTTGCTGCCTGTTACGCTAGGCGCACTCAGCGAGCAAGATACATTTAAAACCATGGACATGCTGATGGGTAAATCCGAATCCGGTGCAAGGCGAGATTGGCTGGAAGAACGTGGCAATGAAGTAGAGGCGGATATTTAATGGCAACGCGCAAACCCAATTCAGCAGCCAGCATGCAGGAGCAAGCCGATTTATTTACGATCGACGTTGCTGGCTCAAATTCACCTCCAACTCCACCACGCATATCGTCCGATAGCATGGATGGCGATGGCAGCGAAGGATTAACGCTAGCGGTCTATGCCGAGCGGGCCTATTTAGACTACGCGATTAGCGTGGTGAAGGGCCGCGCCTTGCCTGAGGTAGCGGATGGCCAAAAGCCAGTGCAGCGGCGCATTCTCTTTTCGATGAGCGAGATGGGCTTGCGTTCGGATGCAAAGCCAGTGAAAAGCGCCCGGGTAGTTGGCGATGTATTGGGTAAATTTCATCCGCATGGCGATCAATCGGCTTACGATGCCTTGGTTCGATTGGCGCAAAGCTTCTCATTGCGTTACCCCCTAATTGATGGTCAAGGCAACTTTGGTTCACGCGACGGCGACGGGGCTGCAGCGATGCGCTACACCGAAGCACGCCTGACCAAGATTGCAACCCATTTGTTACTGAGTGAAATTGATGAGGGTACGGTTGCATTTGCGCCAAACTACGATGGTTCTTTTCAGGAACCTAAATTACTTCCCGCGCGTCTGCCTTTTGTATTGCTCAATGGCGCCTCTGGTATTGCGGTTGGTATGGCCACGGAAATCCCATCGCACAATTTGCGCGAAGTGGCTGCAGCTGCCATAGCGCTCATGAAGTCGCCGAATATGAGCAGCAGTGATTTGCTGGCGATTCTGCCGGGCCCAGACTTTCCAGGCGGCGGTCAAATTATCTCGCCTGCCACTGATATTGCGCAGATTTACGAGGGCGGTCGTGGCAGCTTAAAAGTACGGGCACGCTGGTCGGTCGAAGAATTAGCGCGCGGTCAATGGCAAATTGTGGTGAATGAATTACCGCCAGCAACTTCAACCCAGCGGGTGTTGCAGGAGATTGAAGAACTCACCAACCCCAAAATCAAATTGGGTAAAAAATCATTAACGCCCGATCAAAGCAATACCAAAGCAGCCATCTTGAATGTGCTCGACTGCGTTCGTGATGAGTCCAGTAAAGACGCTGCAGTACGTTTAGTGTTTGAGCCCAAGAGCAAGAATGTGGAAGTCAATGACTTCGTCAATTTGCTGTTGGCGCACACCTCACTTGAATCGAATGCGCCAATTAATCTCGTGATGATTGGCAATGATGGCCGGCCACGCCAAAAGAATTTAAAAGACATTATTTCCGAGTGGGTTGCCTTCCGCGTTGCAACGGTAACGCGCCGCACCGAGCACCGCCTTGGTAAGGTTAATGCCCGCATTCATATTCTGGAAGGCCGCCAGATTATTCTGCTCAATATTGATAAGGTCATCAAAATCATTCGCAATAGCGATGAGCCAAAGGCTGACCTGATTACTGCGTTTAAGCTCAGCGATCGCCAAGCCGAAGATATTTTAGAAATTCGCTTGCGCCAATTGGCGCGGCTGGAGGCAATTAAGATTGAGCAAGAGCTCAAAGAACTCCAAACCGAGAAGGCTGACTTGGATGGTCTGTTACAGAGTGATAGCACCTTACGCAAACGCATCATCAAGGAAATTGAGGCTGATGCAAAAGAGTTTGGTGATGAGCGCCGCACTTTAATCCAAGAAGATAAACGCGCAATTGCTGAAGCTAAAGTGATTGATGAGCCAGTCACGGTCATCGTTTCGCAAAAGGGTTGGGTTCGCGTTCGCCAAGGCCATGAGCACGATGCACAGCAGTTTTCATTTAAGTCGGGCGATGCGCTGTATGCCACCTACGAATGTCGTACCGTGGATGTAATGCAAGGCTTTGGCAGTGACGGTCGTGTGTATACCGTTCCCGTTAGTGAGTTGCCGGGAGCGCGCGGTGATGGCGCACCCTTAACGAGCTTCATTAATTTGGCAGCGGGCTCGCAAATGGTGGCGTATTACGCCGGCCAATTGGATGACTTGGTGTTGATTTCAACGCGAGCCGGTAATGGCTTCTTGGCGAATGTGGCCGATATGCTTACCCGTAATAAAGCAGGTAAATCTTTTATTGGCATCGATAGCAAGTTCAGTACTGGTGATGCGCCACTGGGAGCCAGTAAGGTGCGTCCTGGCATGAAACAGGTCGCTTGTTTATCTGAAAGTGCGCGGCTGTTAGTGTTCCCGCTGGATGAATTAAAACGCCTGCCAACTGGAGGGAAGGGCGTTATCTTGATGGGACTTGACGACAAAGAGCGCCTTGCATCCGCCATTGCCGTGGGTCCAGATGGCGCTACTTATTCTGGTGCGGGCCGTGCAGGAAAGCCGACCGAGTTAAGTCTCGACAGTAAGACCTTGAAGTCGTTTGCGGGGAACCGCGCACGCAAGGGCCATTATTTAGACCCGCGTTTAAAAGATGGAAGGCTGAGCCCGAATTAAGTCACTGCTTTGGTAACGAGAGAGCCATGCTGCGCAATTGTCAGCATGGCTTTTTACTGGACCTTACTCAATCTCGGCGATGAGTTCAATTTCAACGCAGGCGCCAAGGGGTATTTGAGTTACTCCAAAGGCGCTGCGAGCATGTTTGCCAGCTTCACCAAAGACCTCAAATAACAGTTCGGAGCAGCCATTCACCACCAGATGCTGCTCAGTAAAGAGGTCGGTCGAGTTAACGAGCCCCATTACCTTGACGACGCGCTTAACGCGGTCGAGTGACCCTAAATGCGCTTGCAGGGTGGCCATTAAATCGATCGCAATCGAGCGAGCCGCAGCTTTTCCGCTAGCGGTATCCATATCAAGACCTAATTTACCAACCCATGCCTTACCGGCTTGCTTGGCGATGTGCCCAGAAACAAAGACGGTAGAACCGGTGGTCACGGCCATGACGTAAGCGGCAGCAGGGCTAGCTGTTGGTGGAAGCTCAATTCCAAGGTCTTTAAGGCGATCGCTGATGGGTTTGCTGGACATATATATAGGTGCTTTTTAGGGATAAAGGGAAGGGTAGAATCTTACCGCTAAATGCTGTAAAAAAGAGTAATTGAGCGCTGTCCGCTATACTCTTGCAAGCAATTTAGTCTGTTTTTTATATATTGATGATTTCCATGAAAAAACTTGCCGTGACCCATTTATTGTCCACACTGATGTTTACTGTCGGAGTCGGATTTTCTGCTCTATCTGTTAATGCACAGGCACAGGACGTCAAAGGCTCTGCTGCTGCTGGCCAAGCGAAGGTTTGGCTCTGCACCGGTTGCCATGCCATTCCAGAGTACCGCGCTGATTACCCACTGGTTTACCGCGTACCGAAAATTGGCGGACAAAATGCCGCCTATATTTACGCTGCCTTAGAAGCGTACAAGTCAGGGGAGCGTAAGCACCCCACAATGCGCTCGATTGCTGGCAGCATGACTCCGCAAGATATGGCCGATGTGAGCGCGTATTACGCCGCACAAAATTCGACCTCTCCCACAAACCCCTTAAAGTAATGTTGATTTAGAGGTCTATTTATGAAAGTTGCACTCCTTATTTCTTTTTTACTTTCAAGCATTGGTATCGCTCAGGCTTCCAATATTGCAAAAGGAAAAGAGTTGGTTGAAAAGAATAATTGTGCTGCCTGCCACGGCGCCAATTTGAATGAGCCCGTTGCCCCGGCATACCCCAAGATTGCCGGACAGTATTCTGATTACTTGTATTACGCATTGCGCTCGTATCAGGTGTCTACCAACGCACAATTCGGTCGTAAAAATGCCGTGATGGTTTCTCAAGTAGCCCAGTACAGCGATGCCGATTTACGCAATATGGCCGCCTACATTGCCTCATTGCCAGGCACGATGGTGATTAAAAAGTAATTGAATAAAGCCTAGCGCGCGGCCTCGAGCCCGCGCGCGAGGTGGGCATGCATGGCTTCTTCCGCAGCAGCCCCGTCCCTTTTTATTAATGCTTTCAATATATTACGGTGCTCATTTAAGGCACTCTGTAATCGTCCAGACCGGCCCAACGAATCCCTACGTTGAAGTTTTAATACCTTGCGTAGGTCGTTAACAACCCCATTCATCCATCGATTGCCAGCGATCTCCATGATCAGCTCATGAAAGCGCACGTTGATTTCGAAAAACTGTTCAACATTCCGCTCTGCAGCGGCTTTTTCAAGTTTGAGGTGCAAATCATCCAATTGGTTGAGTTGCGTTTCACTGGCTTTTATAGCCACTTCCTTAGCTGCAAACCCCTCTAATTGGGCCAAAACAGCAAAAATCTGCTCTAAATCCCCTCGCTCTACCTCGGTAACGTAAGCGCCGCGCCTTGGTTTCATCGTTACCAAGCCTTCAGAGGCTAGTACCTTGATTGCTTCGCGCATGGGTGTTCGGCTAATACCAAAGGTAATAGCCAAACTTTGCTCGTCCAGCCAACTTCCTGGGGGGAGTGTGTGGGCAAAAATCTGCGCACGCAGCTGCTCCGCAACGTCATGGTAGAGCGGTCTGTTGCTTAAATTCATGGCTTATGACCTGAAATTGTATTCATAATTATGTATACAATATCTAGACAGAAGTCCTTTTGTCAAGCAAAATACCAATAATTACAAATAATGTCGTGACGAAGCCAACAGGAGTAAGTGGAATGAGTTCATCCAAAGCCAAGCCCAATTCGTGGCCTGATTCCAAAAAAGTGGAATTGAGCGATTGGGAAAAAGCAGCGCAAAAATCAGCCCCCAATGGCAATACCGATGCGCTGGGCTGGAATACGCCGGATGGCATTCATTTAAAAGCCCTGTACACCGCAGCGGATTCTGCAAGCTTGCCGTATGCCAATACCTTGCCTGGGTTTGAGCCCTTTGTGCGCGGGCCGCAAGCCACTATGTATGCAGTTAGGCCTTGGACCATTCGCCAGTACGCAGGCTTCTCCACCGCAGAAGAGTCCAATGCGTTTTACCGTAAAGCATTAGCAGCTGGTGGTCAGGGCGTCTCGGTTGCATTCGATTTAGCAACGCACCGGGGTTACGATTCCGATCATCCGCGGGTAACTGGAGATGTGGGCAAAGCTGGGGTTGCGATTGATTCCGTCGAGGACATGAAAATCCTCTTTAATGGCATTCCACTCGATACCGTTTCGGTATCGATGACCATGAATGGCGCTGTATTGCCTGTGCTGGCTGGTTACATCGTTGCGGGTGAAGAGCAGGGTGTGAGTCAGGCTCAGCTTTCAGGGACGATTCAGAATGACATTCTGAAAGAGTTCATGGTTCGCAATACCTATATTTATCCACCTGAGCCATCGATGCGCATCATTGGCGACATCATTGAATACACCGCAAAGCACATGCCCAAGTTCAACTCGATCTCGATCTCGGGTTATCACATGCAAGAAGCGGGCGCCAATCAAGTATTGGAGCTTGCCTTCACCTTGGCCGATGGAAAGGAGTATGTCAAAACTGCATTAGCAAAAGGATTGGATGTCGATGGGTTTGCTGGACGTTTGTCCTTCTTCTTTGCGATCGGCATGAACTTCTATTTGGAGGTTGCAAAACTCCGCGCCGCCCGTTTGCTTTGGTGGCGCATCATGAAAGAGTTCAATCCGCAAAATCCAAAGTCGCTGATGCTGCGCACCCATTGCCAGACCTCGGGTTGGTCTTTGACCGAACAAGATCCCTACAACAACGTGGTGCGCACGACAGTGGAAGCGATGGCAGCAGTATTTGGTGGCACCCAATCCCTGCACACCAACTCGTTTGATGAAGCCATTGCCTTGCCATCTGAAACATCCAGTCGTATTGCGCGCAACACCCAGTTAATTCTCCAGGAAGAAACTCACATCACCAGTGTGATTGATCCTTGGGCCGGCTCTTACATGATGGAAAACCTAACGCAAGAGATGGCCGATAAAGCCTGGGAGATCGTGCTGGAAGTCGATGCGATGGGCGGCATGACCAAAGCCGTTGAAAGCGGTTGGGCTAAGCTCAAAATTGAAGCCGCTGCTGCTGAAAAGCAAGCCAAGATTGATTCAGGTGCCGATGTGATTGTGGGCGTCAATAAATACAAGTTGGATAAAGAAGAATTAGTCGATGTCTTGGTGATTGATAACGACAAAGTGCGCGATAACCAAATCGAGCGCTTAAATTCGATTAAGGCATCACGCGATAGTAAAAAGGTAGCGACTGCATTGGGGGCGCTGACCAAGGCGGCGGAAGACCAAACCGGCAATTTATTGGAGTTAGCGGTAGCGGCAATGCGCTTGCGCGCTACCGTCGGTGAAGTGTCTGACGCTTTAGAACAAGTCTACGGGCGCCATCGCGCCGATACGCAAAAGGTGACCGGTGTGTATGCAGCTGCTTATGACTCAGCCGAGGGCTGGGAAAAACTCAAAGGGGAGCTCGCACAATTCGCGAGCGATTTTGGACGCAGGCCGCGGGTGATGATTGCCAAGCTCGGTCAAGATGGCCATGACCGCGGTGCAAAGGTTGTTGCTACTGCCTTTGCTGATTTGGGCTTTGATGTGGATATTGGGCCACTGTTTCAGACCCCAGAAGAATGCGCGCGCCAGGCGATTGAGAATGATGTCCATGCACTGGGCATCTCTACTTTGGCAGCTGGCCACAAAACCTTGGTGCCGGCGATCATCGCCGAATTGCGTAAGCAAGGTGCCGATGACATTATTGTGTTCGTTGGCGGCGTCATACCGCGACAAGATTATGAATTCTTGTATGAGGCAGGCGTAAAGGGTATTTACGGTCCAGGTACCCCGATTCCGGCGTCTGCCAAAGACGTACTCGAGCAAATTCGCAAACAAGCTAAGCCGCTCTAATTCACCATGCTGCCTGCCGCTGATCAAGCCTTGTTTGATGCAATTACGGGTCCACCAGGGCCAGTACAGCGCCGCGCCTTAGCCAAGGCCATTACCTTGCTTGAGTCCACCCGCATGGACCATCGCAAGCGTGCAGATGAATTACTCAATGCCTTGCTGCCCAAGACAGGAAAGTCATTTCGGTTGGGCATCTCCGGAGTTCCGGGGGTAGGAAAATCAACCCTGATTGAAACCCTGGGTCTCTATTTGATTGAACGCGGTCACCGCGTGGCCGTTCTCGCAATCGATCCATCCTCCAGCCTATCGGGTGGATCGATTTTAGGTGACAAGACCCGCATGGAGCGGCTATCGGTGCATGAAAGTGCCTTCATTCGGCCCAGTCCATCTTCCGGAACGCTGGGCGGCGTTGCCGAAAAAACCCGTGAGGCGCTTTTAGTTGCTGAAGCCGCTGGGCACGATGTCGTGATTGTCGAAACCGTCGGCGTGGGTCAAAGCGAAACTGCCGTAGCCGGCATGACGGATTTATTTTTACTATTGCAATTGCCCAACGCAGGTGACGACTTGCAAGCAATTAAAAAAGGCGTGATGGAGTTGGCTGACTTGATTGTGATCAACAAGGCCGACATTGATCCCAATGCGGCGATGCGCGCACAAGCCTTTATCACTAGCTCACTGCGATTATTGGGGTTTCAGGGGAACCCAGACCACGCGACGCACGATGCCGAGTATTGGCATCCCATAGTCATGTCCTTATCGGCGCTGCAAGGAACCGGTATTCCTGATTTATGGGATCACATTCTGCGCTTTCAGAAACTGCAAACCGCCAATGGTCGATT
>JBIPON010000210.1:0-2814 GCA_044379065.1 Polynucleobacter sp.
TAATGCCATGACTGAATTTTCTGCAAATAACAGCGCCGCCCGCGAGGCCATGGAATACGACCTGGTGATAGTCGGCGGCGGCCCGGCTGGGCTATCGGCCGCAATTCACGCAAAACAGCTCGCCGCTAGCCGCAATCGCGAGATCAGCGTTTGCGTTTTGGAAAAAGGCTCTGAAATCGGTGCCCATATTCTGTCGGGGGCCGTCATGGACCCTAGAGCCCTCACCGAGTTATTTCCGGACTGGCAAGAACGGGGGGCGCCATTAAACACACCCGTCAGCGCAGATCAGTTTCTCTTTTTAACCGAGGAAAAATCCTACCGATTCCCCAATTGGATTTTGCCGGAGTGCTTCAAAAACGCAGGCAATTACATCATTAGCCTGGCTCACCTCACCCGTTGGCTCGGCGAGCAAGCCGAAGCGCTCGGCGTGGATGTTTTTCCGGGTTTTGCCGCAGCCGAGATTTTGTACAACGAACACGGCGCAGTTCGAGGCGTTGCGACGGGCTCAATGGGCATTACCAAATCGGGTGAGCACAGCGATCACTTTCAGCTTGGCATGGAACTGCTTGCGAAGTACACCCTCTTTGCCGAGGGAGCCCGAGGCCACTTAGGCAAAGAGCTAATGCAGCGCTTTGATTTAAACCGGGACCGCGACCCACAGAGTTATGGTCTTGGCATTAAGGAACTCTGGGAAGTCAAACCCGAGCAACACCACCCTGGTCTAGTGGTTCACACCGCAGGTTGGCCGCTGGATGCGCAAACCTATGGCGGATCATTCCTCTATCACTTTGGGACTAATTTGGTAGCAGTGGGTCTGGTGGTTGGTTTGTCGTACAAGAACCCGTACTTAAGTCCATTTGAAGAATTTCAGCGCTACAAATTGCACCCTGCCATTCGGCCCACCTTTGAAGGCGGTAAGCGCCTGGAGTACGGCGCTAGAGCCATTGCTGCGGGCGGATTAAATAGCTTACCCCAAACGGTTTTTCCGGGTGGCGCCCTGATTGGTTGCGATGCGGGCTACCTCAATGCATCGCGCATTAAAGGCAGTCATGCTGCAATCAAAACAGGAATGTTAGCTGCCGATGCTGCCGTAAATGCAATTACCGAGAATCGGTCCAACGACATCTTATCGGCCTATCCGAGTGCGTTTGAAAACAGTTGGCTGCATACAGAACTCAATCAAGCCAGAAACTTTAAGCCATGGATGGCTAAAGGACTTTATCTGGGCACAGCCATGGTTGGCTTAGAGCAAAAGCTATTTGCTGGCAATCCACCGTGGACGATTCATAACCGCCGTGCTGATCACGAATGCCTTGAGCCAGCCTCACAGCATCAGCCGATTGATTACCCCAAGCCCGATGGCAAGATTACCTTTGATCGCCTCTCTTCGGTTTTTATCTCCAATACAAATCATGCAGAAGATCAACCGGCTCACCTCACACTCAAAGATGCATCGGTGCCGGTACAAATCAATTTAAAAACCTATGCCGGCCCAGAGCAACGCTATTGCCCCGCTGGCGTCTATGAATACGTTGAAAACAATGGTGAATCGCAATTGCAAATCAATGCGCAAAACTGCGTGCACTGCAAGAGTTGTGACATCAAAGATCCCACACAAAACATTATTTGGATTACGCCCGAAGGGGGTGGCGGTCCCAACTATTCATCGATGTAGTAGTCAGATGCCTGCATGGAGTTTGTTACAAGTTAGCTAATGTGGGAACGTACTTTCTGAATGGCGAGGCCCGCCAGGCCGCAAGCCAAAGCCGACATCACAAAAACATCCCGCGGCTGCAATGCTTCCCAAACCCAGCCAGCAGCAAGGCCGCCGAGCGTACCCCCTAAGCCATATGATACGGTGGTGAACAAGGCTTGACCACGGGCCTGCAAAGGGCCTGAGAACCAGCGCTGAATCAGTTTGACGCTGGCACTGTGGTGCGCCGCAAAGGTGCCAGCATGCAATACCTGCGCCAAAATCAATACGGCAGTTGTCGGATACAAGGCGATCAACATGAAGCGCACCACTCCCATACCAAAAGTGGCTTGCAACACGACTTCAGGATCGAGACGGCTGAGCACTTTACTCTGAAAGTAAAAGAAAACCACCTCGGCAAAAACGCCTAGAGCCCAAAAAAGACCGATCTCCCATTTGTCGTATCCGAGGCTAACCAAGTACAAAGAAAAGAAAACATATAAGGCGGCGTGCGCAAAAATCATAAAAAATCCCGAGACTAAAAACCAACGGACATCGGGATTAACTAAAACACTACGTAGCTCGCCACGTACCATGGGGCGTCGATCGAGCTTCGGTTCACGCATGCACCAGGTATCGATTGCCAGTATAAAAAGTACTGCGGCGCCAATCCACGGAAACCAGGCAATACCAAAGCGGTCAAAAAATTCACCGGCCAACAGCACCATGCAGATAAAACCGATCGAACCCCATAAACGCAATCGCCCATAGCGTTTATCAAAGGAATTGTCTTTAAACAAGGCATGCACCGTAGCGGCCTCACCCAGGGGAGTTAGACTACTTAAGATGGTGTGCAAAATAAACATCCACACAAAAAAGGCGATGTAACTTTCCAGGAAGAAGATGCACAAGAATACGAGGCTAGCAAGCGCTGCGCAAAAGCGGATAATGCCAATTCGATTGGAGAGGAAGTCGGATAACCAGCCCCACGAAAACGGGCCCAAGATGCGCGTGACTTGCAGCATTGACATCAGCACCGCAATCTCAATCGCACTAAATCCTTTATCTACAAAATACAGGCTGGCAAAAGGCGAAATGAGGCCGACGTAGGCAAAGTACAA
>JBIPON010000007.1:0-25925 GCA_044379065.1 Polynucleobacter sp.
TTTGCCGAAATTATGCGCGCCGGAATTCAGTCGGTGCCCAGAGGGCAAACCTACGCCGCACAAGCCTTGGGCATGAACTACGGCCAAAATATGCGCTTGATTATCTTGCCGCAAGCCTTCAGAAATATGATTCCCGTACTAATGACGCAAACCATTATTTTGTTTCAGGACACATCCTTGGTTTATGCCATTGGCGCTTATGACTTACTCAAGGGTTTTGAAATTGCCGGCAAGAATTATGGGCGCCCCATGGAAACTTATATATTGGCTGCGGTCACGTATTTCGTGATTTGCTTTTCGCTATCGAAATTAGTTCGTAAAATCCAAACCAAAGTAGCCATCATTCGTTAATGACACATCAATTTACTTCATCCATCACAGCATGATCGAACTTCAACGCGTTTCTAAATGGTATGGCGACTTTCAGGTACTTACTGAATGCAGCACCTCCATCAAGCAAGGTGAGGTTGTGGTTATCTGCGGCCCCTCAGGCTCGGGTAAATCCACCCTCATCAAAACCATGAATGCCCTCGAGCCTTTTCAGTCGGGCGAGATTATTGTGGATGGCGTCAGCCTAAGCAACCCCAAAACCAATTTGGTCCAATTACGGGCTAGAGTGGGTATGGTGTTTCAGCACTTTGAACTGTTTCCCCACCTAAGTGTTACAGAAAACTTAACCCTAGCGCAAGTCAAAGTGTTAGGGCGTACGCCGGACCATGCTTTAAAGCACGGACTAAAGTACTTAGAGCGCGTTGGCTTGATGGCGCAAAAAGATAAATTTCCAGGTCAGCTGTCTGGAGGTCAACAGCAGCGCGTTGCGATTGCCCGCGCCTTGACGATGGATCCCATTGTTATGCTCTTTGATGAGCCCACATCCGCACTCGATCCTGAGATGGTGGGTGAAGTATTGGATGTGATGGTCAAGTTAGCCAACGAAGGCATGACCATGTGCTGTGTCAGTCACGAGATGGGCTTTGCCCGCAAGGTCAGTGACCGGGTGATTTTTATGGATCAAGGCCGAATTGTGGAAGACTGCAGCACAGATGAGTTCTTTGGCAAGCCCGAAGAGCGCTCTGCCAGAGCAAAAGATTTTTTATCCAAAATATTGGCACACTAAGTAACTAGACTACCGAGCTGCCGATTTTGATTTAGGCCGCTTTCCGACCTGCACCTTCAGAGCCATTGGTTTACCTTTACGCAGCAAAGCTACTTTCGCTTCATCACCCGGGCTGATTTGTGCGATGCGATTGAGTAAAGCAACCACATCGCCTACTTTTTGGCCGTTCACTTCCAGCAAGACATCGCCTGGTTTCATGCCCGCCTTATCTGCGGGGCCACCCTCTAAGACTCCAGATATCAGAACGCCACTGGTATTGGTTGGGATATTAAGGGATTCGGCAAGCTCTTTAGATAGATTTTGGGGTTCTACGCCAATCCAGCCCCGCGTGACCGAGCCATTGGTCAGAATCGACTCCATCACCTGTTTGGCCGTGTTGATAGGGATCGCAAAGCCAATGCCCATATTGCCGCCACTGCGAGAGTAGATGGCGGTATTGATGCCAATCAGATTGCCCTTGGTATCGACTAAGGCGCCGCCGGAGTTACCTGGATTAATCGCCGCATCGGTCTGAATGAAGTTTTCAAAGGTATTGATACCGAGCTGATTGCGACCCAAGGCGGAAACAATCCCTGAGGTGACCGTTTGCCCAACACCAAAGGGGTTACCAATGGCTAGAACAACATCGCCTACGTGGACCGATTCCATTTTCCCTAGGGTAATGGGGTTTGGCAGGTCGGTTGGGTCGATTTTAAGGACGGCAATATCGGTTTCCGGATCGCTGCCGATCAGTTTGGCGTTGCGCTTGCGACCATCGGCAAAAGCCACTTCAATTTCATCGGCGCCTTCGATGACGTGGTGGTTGGTCAGAATAAGGCCTTCGGGGCTGACGATCACCCCCGAGCCTAGGCTCGAACTGGGCTCCTCATTGGGGGCTTGGTCACCAAAAAAGAACTGAAACCACGGCTCATTCTGATGGGGAGCCCCTTTTTTGCTTGGCTTTTTCTTATTGGCCTTGCTTGTAAAAATATTGACCACTGCTGGGCTCGATAGCTTCGCCGCCTCGGCCAAAGAGCCTGGATTCTGGCTGATGGTGTCAGGGGCCTCCCGCAGCGTTACTTGACCCACCAAGGAGTTCACTTGGGGGCTGGAGATCCACCCTGGTTTGAGGGTAGTGAGCACGAACCAGGCTGCCAGCAAAATGGTGATGGCTTGGCAAAAGAGGAGCCAAAGGCGGTTCATTAAATTATTTAAGTAATTGATTTATATGATGAATTTAGATAATTGCACAGAGATCAGTTTATTCAGCCGCCACCTTTTTTATTCTGCAGGCTGTCACGGATTTCACGCAAGAGGATGATGTCTTCTGGGGTTGCTGCCGGGGGAGGGGCCTCAGCGGAGCGAATGCGGTTGACCATTTTGACCATTTGGAAGATCACAAAGGCCAGCAAAATGAAGTTAATCGAGATCGTGATGAAGTTGCCATAGGCAAAAATCGGGATACCGGCTTTTTTGAGGGCATCAAAGGTACGGGGAACGCCATCCGGTACGTTGCCCAGCACAATAAAGAGATTGGTAAAGTCGATTTTTCCGCCCAGCAGGGAGGAAATCACCGGCATCACAATGTCATTGACGAGGGAGTCAACAATCTTGCCAAAAGCCCCGCCAATAATGATGCCGACGGCCAGGTCAACTACATTGCCTTTGACCGCAAATTCCCGAAATTCCTTTAAAACCGCCATAAATCTGATCCTTTGAGATGAGTCCTTGGTGAATGCCTTGCTATTGAGTGCGTAACTCCGATGCTAAACCACTTTTTACATTAAAATCGTTGCTTTAAGCAATTCCCACCTATCTTGTTTCTTTAGAGGAAGTTCTGTAAATGAGTGATAAGCCCAGCATGGATCCGGATCGCCGCAAATGGCTGATCGCCACTACCGCGGTAGGCGGTGTTGGGGGCGCAGCAGCCCTGTACCCATTTGTAAATAGTTTTGAGCCATCGGCGCGCGCCAAAGCAGCAGGTGCAGCGGTGGAAGTAGATATTTCTGGGATGAAGCCCGATGAAATGAGAACCGTTGAGTGGCGCGGTAAGCCAGTGTGGGTGATTCGTCGCACACCAGAACAGGTATCTGAATTGGCTAAGCTCGATGGCGAGTTGGCCGATCCCAATTCCTTGCGTGACCCTGCTGTGTATACGCCAAAGTATGCGCAAAATGGTTATCGCTCGATTAAGCCCGAGTATTTAGTGGTGGTTGGTATTTGCACCCACCTTGGTTGCTCCCCATCACCCAAAATTCAGGCGGGCCCACAGCCTTCCTTACCCAATGATTGGCCAGGCGGTTTCTTCTGCCCATGCCATGGCTCGACCTTTGATTTAGCCGGTCGCGTATACAAGAACAAACCCGCACCAGATAACCTTGAAGTACCGCCACATATGTATTTGAGCGATACCAAGATTCTGATTGGCGACGATAAGAAGGCCTAAGGAGAAATACGATGGCGTTTCATGAAATTAAAACCGCTGAAAATGCACCCGTCCAAGAGAAGGTACTAGCTTGGGTTGATTCGCGTTTTCCGTTAACCGCTACCATCAAGGCGCACTTAACCGAGTATTACGCACCAAAGAACTTTAACTTTTGGTACTTCTTCGGTTCCTTCGCTATTTTTGTTTTGGCCTTGCAAATCATCACCGGTATTTTCTTAACGATGAACTACAAGCCCGACGCAGCAAAAGCATTTGAGTCGGTTGAGTACATCATGCGCGAAGTGCCATTTGGCTGGTTGATTCGTTATTTGCATTCCACTGGCGCATCGATGTTCTTTGCAGTGGTCTACCTGCACATGTTCCGCGGCTTGATCTACGGTTCGTATCAAAAGCCACGCGAGCTCGTTTGGATTTTTGGCTGTGCGATTTTCTTATGCTTGATGGGTGAGGCGTTCTTCGGCTACCTCCTGCCATGGGGCCAAATGTCCTACTGGGGCGCGCAGGTGATCGTGAACTTGTTCTCGGCTATTCCGCTGATTGGTCCTGACCTGTCCTTATGGCTGCGCGGCGACTACGTCGTCGGCGATGCTACTTTGAACCGTTTCTTTGCATTCCACGTGATTGCATTGCCTTTGGTCCTGGTTGGTTTAGTTGCGGCCCACATCATTGCCTTGCATGAAGTTGGCTCCAACAACCCGGACGGCGTTGACATTAAATCCAACTTGGATAGCAAGGGCGTGCCAGTCGATGGCGTGCCATTCCATCCCTACTACTCCGTACACGATGTCATGGGCTTGGGTGTTTTCTTATTTATCTTTGCTGCGATTGTGTTTTTTGCGCCGGAGATGGGCGGCTACTTCTTAGAAGCCAATAACTTCATTCCAGCTGATCCATTGCAGACTCCATTGCACATTGCGCCCGTTTGGTATTTCACGCCTTTCTATTCGATGTTGCGTGCGACCACAACGGACTTTTTGATTCCTTTATGGATCTTCTTCGCAGTTGTTCTCGGTCTTGCGATTAAGAATGCCAAAGACGTTCGCCTAAAGGGTGGCTATGCTGCGATTTTGCTCGGCTTAGCAGCAGGCTTTTATTTCTTCGATGCGAAGTTCTGGGGTGTTGTCATCATGGGCGGCACCGTAGTAATTTTGTTCTTCCTGCCATGGCTCGACAAGTCGCCCGTACGCTCGATTCGCTATCGCCCACAATTCCATAAATACATCTACGGCAGCTTTGTGGTGAGCTTCATTATCTTGGGTTACTTGGGCATTAAACCGCCTTCACCCCTGTTCGATAAGATGTCGCAGATTTGCACCATCTACTATTTGGCGTTCTTCTTCTTGATGCCGTATTGGAGCAAGATGGGTACGTTTAAGCCGGTGCCAGACCGCGTCGTCTACCATGCGCATTAATCATGACTGCAGATAGAACGAAAGAACAATTAGGAATCCGTATGAAATATATTCTGCACACTGTAAAAGCAAGCCTTCGCGCGATTGCTGTCACAGCAACCTTGGGTCTCGCAGCAACCGCCGCACATGCCGGCGGCGGTGACTACCCACTCGATAAGGCACCTGATCGCGTTAGCAGCAACGCCGCTTTGCAAAACGGCGCTAAGCTTTATGTTAATTACTGCGCAGCCTGCCATTCCGCCGTCAGCGTGCGTTATTCCTCTTTGCGCGATATTGGACTAACCGATCAGCAGATCAAAGATAATTTGATTTTGAATGGCGCTAAGGTGGGCGATGTCATGACGGTATCGATGTCACCCAAGGATGCCAAGGCTTGGTTTGGCAAAGTGCCACCTGATTTATCGGTTGAGGCACGCGCCCGCGGCACCGATTGGATTTATACCTACCTGCGTACCTACTACCAAGATGACTCCACTCCAACCGGTTGGAATAACTTGGTATACCCCAATGTCGGCATGCCCCATGCCCTTTGGCAGTTGCAAGGTATTCGCACAGCGAACTTTGAAGAGCGTAAAGATCCTAAGGATCCGAGCCGCATGGAAAAAGTATTTGTAGGTTACGAGCAAGTCACCCCGGGAACCATGAAGCCACAAGAATACGATGACAACATCGCCGACTTGGTTTCCTTCATGTCGTGGATGGCTGAGCCAATGCAATTGCAGCGCAAGCGCATCGGCGTCGTTGTACTCTTGTTTTTAGCGATCTTTACATTCGTTGCATGGCGCCTAAACAAGGCCTATTGGAAAGATGTGAAGTAAGCGTTTTGCTGTGGCATGAATGAAGTACATTTTTAAGGATCTTTGCATATGATGGTGTTGTACTCGGGCACAAACTGCCCATTCTCGCAACGCTGCCGCCTGGTGCTTTTTGAAAAAGGCATGGATTTTGAAATCCGCGATGTTGACTTGTTTAACAAGCCGGAAGACATCTCCGTGATGAACCCCTATGGCCAGGTTCCCATCCTCGTTGAGCGAGATCTGATTCTGTACGAATCCAACATTATTAATGAATACATTGATGAGCGCTTTCCGCATCCACAACTTATGCCGCCTGATCCAGTAGCGCGTGCACGTGCACGGCTCTTCCTCTTTAATTTTGAGAAAGAGTTATTCGTCCACGTTGCTGCGCTCGAGAATGAAAAAGGCAAGGCTGCAGAAAAGACCCATGAAAAAGCCCGTTTGGCGATTCGAGATCGTTTAACTCAGCTTGCCCCCATCTTTGTTAAAAACAAATACATGCTGGGCGATGAGTTTTCGATGTTAGATGTTGCGATTGCACCCTTGTTGTGGCGCCTTGAGCACTACGGCATTGATCTATCGCGCAATGCGGCGCCACTACTCAAGTATGCCGAGCGCATCTTTAGTCGGCCTGCATACATCGAAGCGCTCACTCCTTCTGAGAAGGTGATGCGCCGCTAATTGCGGGGCGTTAAGGGTCTGCAATCATTACCATGGCTGCCGACGGCATTTCAATTCCGAGTACCAAGCCGTACTTAATCCGCGCACTGCATGAGTGGTGCTCGGATAACGGCTTTACACCCTTTATTGCGGTGTTTGTCGATGGCAGGGTTGAGGTGCCGATGGAGTTTGTTAAAAACGATGAGATTGTGCTGAATCTCTCATCTGAGGCTTGCCATCAACTCGATCTGGGTAATGAATGGGTGAGTTTTCAGGCGCGCTTTGGCGGCGTACCCAAGCGTGTGATGGTGCCGGTTACACACGTTCTTGCCATTTACGCCAGGGAAAATGGCCAAGGCATGTCTTTCCCGTTTGATGGGGCTAAAAACCCAGATCCAAGCAATACCAGCGAGAGTGCTAGCGATGCGCCCAAAAAGCCAAGACCCGCCTTGACGATTGTGAAGTAGGATAAAATTCAAGCGTTGTAAAAAAATTGCCCCATTAGCTCATCTGGTAGAGCAACTGATTTGTAATCAGTAGGTGGTCTGTTCGAGTCGGACATGGGGCACCATCAATTCACTATTTCCGTAAATTGACATCCCGCGTCTCTGGTAAATAAAACACTGCCACGACCGCAGCCGTCGCCAAAAAGAGCGTCGGATACCACAAGCCCGCTAAGTTATTTCCCATTGCTTTGTTAAGCCACGTCACGATGAAGGGCAACATGCCACCGATCCATCCCGCAGCTAAGTTGTGCGGTAGGGTTGCTGCGCTATTTCGGGTGCGGGCAGGGAAGAGTTCCGCTAGTAAAGCGATTTGAGGCCCAACCACCAGCGCCAGCGGAACCGAGAGGCAAATGAGGGTGAAACCTGTGAGCAAGAGATTCAATTGCCCTGCCGATGCTAGGTATTGCAAGAACTGAAAGGCCGGCAATATCGCGAGCGCGCCAATGATTAACCCGGTAATCACAACCGGCCTTCTACCGATGCGATCGGAAATCGCCCCAGCCAGTATGGTGAGTGGCAGTAGCGCGAGTGTTGCAGTGATGCTTAGGGCATCGACCGTCTTAGGCGCAATGCCTAGTGCTGTTTTGAGAAAGATCGCGGTATAGACCTGCATGCAAAAGAACAGGACAGCGCCGCCCGCGGAGATGCAGAAGAACAATAAGAACATCCGCTTGCGCGTCTCATGATCTCGAAAGTTATCCATCAGGGGTGAAGAGGGCCGCTTATTCTCTTTGCGCATCTCCGTAAAGATCGGCGTTTCTTCTAAGGCCATGCGGACTTTAAAGGCAATCAAAAAAAGTACAAGAGAAACCCAAAACGGTACGCGCCAACCCCATTCCTGAAATTGTTCCGGCGTTAAGAAGAATTGCAATAAGGCAATTTGCAAAGTGGACGCCAAGATACCCAGCGGCCCCATGGTCGACAAAAAGCTGGTTTTAAATCCCCGATTGGAATCCCCGGCGTGCTCGGTCAAAAAGACGGCGCTGCCACCAATCTCACCGCCGGCAGACAGACCCTGCAATAAGCGCAGTATCACCAGCATGATCGGGGCTGCAATTCCAATTTGCGCATAGGTTGGTAAAAAACCCACAGCCAGGGTGGCAAAGCCCATCAGGGCAATCGTAATCATGAAGACGGGCCTGCGGCCAATCCGATCCCCCAAGGAGCCGAAGTAGGCTGCTCCAAGCGGTCGCACCACCATGCCAACGCCAAAGGTAGCTAAGCTGAACAAAAGGCTGGCCGCAGGATCGCTGCTGGGAAAGAAAAGTGGGCCAAAGGTGACCGCCAAAGTAGCAAAGGTTAGAAAGTCATACCACTCTAAAAAAGTACCAAAACAGGCTGCAGAGGCTACTTTTCGGTAGGCTTTAACCTCTTTTTTGCGATCTAATGCACTGATTTCATTCAATTTAGACTCTTTTGCAATTATTGTGTTGCTTTGCAACAAAAATACTTGATTTGTTGCACTGCATCAGTTACATTTACATGGTGCGGTGCAATATTAAACAGATATCGCACCACCAATTTAGGCATTACCTTAAACCCTATTTTGCAATCTTACTTATTGAAACGGAGCATCACATGAACCAAGACCAACTCAACGCTAAATTGTCGCAAATCAGCAGCAAGGGCTTAGAAAGCTCATTCGCACTCAGCGAAGCCGCTTTAGAGAATGCACAAAAATTAGCCGAACTGAACTATGCCGCATCCAAAGATGCATTAGTGAACGTACAAGATAGCATTACTCAAGTACTGAGCGCTAAAGATCCAAAGCAAGTTACTGATCTGATCAGCGTTGATCTATTGCAAGATGCTGGTACACAAGCTGCTGCATACCAAAAGAAAGTAACTAAAGTATTGCGTGACAGCAATAAAGAATTAAACAACGTTGTAGAGTCCAGTATTGACCAGTTCCAAAAAGGCATGCAAGAGTGGATCAACACCATCTCTGCAAATGCACCTGCTGGTTCAGACGCATTTGTATCCGCAATGAAAACCGGTTACGGCAGCGCATTGCAGGGCTTTGAGCAATTCCGCGCAGTGAGCAAAGATGCTTTGGCAACTGCTGAGAAAAACGCTGAGCAAGCATTTGAAGCGTTTCAGGGTCAAGTAGCTCAAGTGAAGAAAGCAACAACACCAGCAACACGTAGCCGTAAAGCTGCTTAATTCAGCATGCTCAATTTAGTACAGTTACTTTAGTACTATAAAAAATAAAATCCCACTGCAGCGATGCGGTGGGATTTTTTTTATACTTAAAAATGATGGACTTAGTCGTCGGTCTCCGCTGTCGAGTCCAATAAACCCGTCGGCAGTGTTTTGCTTGGCTTAACGCCGAGCTCACGAACCCTTTCCGCAGTGCGAATCAAATTCCCTTTACCGGTTTTGAGTTTGCTAAAGGCATCGTGATAGCTCGTTTGGGCTTGGTCGATGCGTTGACCAAGCTTTTCCATATCGTCAATGAAGCCAACAAATTTATCGTAAAGTGCGCCGCATTGGCGGGCAATTTCCAAGGCATTTTTATTCTGATGATCTTGCCGCCATAAATGGGCAACCGTTCGTAGGGTAGCCATTAAGGTACTTGGGCATACCAAAACAATGTTCTTGGCCAGCGCCTCTTGATACAGATTGGGGGCGGATTTAAGTGCCAATAGAAATGCGGGCTCAATCGGAATAAACATCAAGACAAAATCAACCGAGCCGACGCCATATAGCGAGCTGTAATTTTTGCTAGAGAGGCCTTGAATATGCTGGCGGAGCGACTGAATATGGGCGTTAAGCTCAATCTGTGCTGAATCAGCATCAACCGATTCAGCATGGCGTGCATAGGCGGTAATTGATACCTTGCTGTCGACTACCAGATGGCGTCCCTCGGGCAAACGCACCACAATATCAGGTTGCAGGCGTGAGCCATCGACTTGCGTGTGGCTATCCTGCACAAGATATTCTTCGCCTTTGCGAAGGCCTGACGATTCAAGAATGGATTCCAGAACAAGTTCGCCCCAATTGCCCTGAACTTTAGAGTCACCCTTTAATGCCTGCGTGAGCGAGCGGGTTTCATCCGACATCTTGACGTTTAATGCCGAAAGACGCTCGATCTCGCTTTTGAGGGCAAAGCGCTCGCGGGATTCATTGGCGTAGGATGTGGAAACCTGCTCTTTAAATTCCGTCAACTTGGTTTGTAATGGCTTGAGCAAGGCATCGAGGCTTAGAGCATTTTGTTCTGTGAAGCGCCGTGTTTTATCGTCCAAAATATCGTTGGCGAGATTCTTAAACTGAATGGTCAGGGCTTCTTTCGCTTCATTGAGGGACTCAATTCGGCCTAGGCCTTGCTTGCGTTCCGAGTCCAGTGCCGCCTCTAAGCGAATGGCATTTTGTAAGGCGGTATCGCGCTCCGTCCGCAGACTAGCGACTAAAGCAGTATGTTCGGTAATAGCCTGCTCCGCATTCGTAACGCGGCTGCGCAAAGCGAGGGCATAGATCAGCAGTCCAGCAGAGACTGCAATAAGCAGACCAAAAAACAGCAGGGTGCTGAGATCAAACGACATCGTCATTGAACTTTCATTGAAAATGCGTGGCGATGCGAAGATTTGGCGTTAACAGATTTATCTGGCTCGCCAATCAAGGCAAGCGGCTAAACGCATTACCCCTGAATCAACTGCTTCAGCTCGCCACTTTGAAACATCTCGGTCATGATGTCCGAGCCGCCAATAAACTCTCCATGGATATACAGCTGGGGAATGGTTGGCCAGTTGGCGTATTGCTTGATGCCTTGCCGAATACCTTCATCATCAAAGACATTGACGGTATGCAGATTGTCGGCGCCGCAGGCCCGCAGGATGTTAATCGCGTTTCCTGAAAACCCGCACTGTGGAAACTGGGGGGTGCCTTTCATAAACAGCACGACGGGGTGGCTGGTGACGATTTCTTTGATTTGAGCTTGGATATCCATTGCGTTACTCCATGTATGCAAAATTAGTAAACCAATTTTAAGACCGAATCAAAAATAGGGTTATGGATTTACCCCTAAATGGGTTTGCGACCGGAGGCGACCCGCCAATGACCGGCCAAATCCCGATGCGCTTTAATATCCTGAAATCCGGCCTGAGCCATCTGTGCTAGAACAGCAGGGGATTGATCAAAACCATGCTCTACCGCCAAGAGGCCGCCCGGCTTCAAGTGGGCTAAGGCGCCATCGATGATGGTCGCCAGGCAAGTCAGTCCAGAGCCAAAATCGGTCAGAGCACTCGGTGGCTCATAACGCAGATCGCCCTTACTAAGGTGCGGATCATTTGCTGCAATATAGGGCGGGTTGCTGAGAATCAGATCAAAACAGCGGTCAGTATTGCCGGGAGTCTGAAGTGCCGCATACCAGCTGCCAAGGTAAAACGACACGCGATCGCTTAGCTTCAGGTGCGCTGCATTCTGCTGCGCAATGCCCAGTGCGGCCTGCGACGCATCGGTCGCCACCACAGTTACATTGGGCTGGCTGGCTGCAATCGCAAGGGCAATTGCACCCGAGCCCGTACCCAAATCAAGCATAGTAAGCGAACACTTACTCTCATTTATAGCATTATCAGTATTGAGGATACGCTGCAATTCATCAAGACCTAAATCGACCAAGAGTTCGGTCTCTGGGCGGGGAATGAGGGCCCCTGGACCCACTATGAGGTCGATCGCATGAAAGCCACGCTTACCCATGAGGTAGGCAATCGGCTCTCCTTGCAGGCGGCGTTGCTCGAGTAAAACCCACTCCGCTACAAAGGCGTCGCTGAGCGCCATATCATCTTGCGTCAGTAAGGCCGACTTAGGTAATTGCAGATGGATTTCAAGTAAGTGGGCTAGAACCAAGCGCGCTTCATTTTTAGGAAGTCGGGTTTCGTTCAGCAAGGAACGCAGGGTTGCCATCGGCTTAGATGAATGCCAAAAATGAGTGGGGGGATTTAGTTATCGCCAAGAGCTGCGAGTAACTCGGCTTGGTGCTCGCTGGCCAGGGCATTGCATAAATCATCAATATCGCCATCCATCATGGCATCAATCTTGTAGAGCGTGAGATTAATGCGGTGATCGGTAATTCGGCCTTGGGGAAAGTTGTAGGTACGGATGCGGTCGCTGCGATCGCCTGACCCGATCAGGGATTTGCGAGTTTGCGCTTCCTGTTGATGCTGCTCGCGTTGGCGGCCATCCATGATGCGGGAGACCAGGACTTTCATGGCCTGCTCTTTGTTGCGGTGTTGGCTGCGGTCGTCTTGGCATTCCACCACGATGCCGGTAGGCAAATGCGTAATGCGCACAGCCGAATCGGTTTTATTGATGTGCTGACCGCCGGCGCCCGAGGCCCTGAAGGTATCAATGCGCAATTCAGCGGGATTAATTTTGACGGCTTCGATTTCATCCGCCTCTGGCATGACGGCTACAGTGCAAGCGGAGGTATGGATTCGTCCCTGGGTTTCGGTTTGGGGAACGCGCTGCACCCGATGCCCACCGGATTCAAACTTAAGGCGGGAGTAAACCGATTGGCCAACGAGGCGCAACACCACTTCTTTGTAACCACCGAGATCTGACTCAGCAGAATTCACGACCTCGATTTTCCAGCCCTGGCGTTCTGCAAAGCGGGTATACATCCGCAATAAATCAGCTGCAAATAAGGCGCTCTCATCGCCACCAGTGCCCGCCCGAATCTCCAGGAAGACATTGCGATCATCGTTTTCATCTTTGGGCAGCAAGGCCTTTTGCAGACTAGCTTCCAGCTCAATCATCTTCGCCGCCGCCGCCTTTTGCTCTTCGTCGGCAAAGGCCTTCATCTCCGGATCTGCGCGCATGCCTTCGGCCGCGGCCAAATCCGCTTCTGCTTGGCGATACAGACCAAATTGCTCAACCACCGTCGCAATGTCCGAGTGCTCACGTGTTAACTTGCGATAGACGTCCATGTCTTTGGTGGACTCTTCTAGGGTTAACAGGGAATTTAATTCAGCCAAGCGAGTATCAAGATGCTCCAGCTTGGCGCGCATGCTGGGTTTCATCTAAAGATCGTTCTTGTCGGATGTGTCGTTAGTGTGCTTATGAGAGTCTTGCTCGGCATGATGATAGGTGTGCGAGTAGGCGCTCGAGTGAGTAGAAAACAATTTAGGTAATAGTTTAATCAAGGAATCGCGTTCAGCGCCATTGGAGTGCTGCAAGGTATGGAGTGAACCATGCAAGAACTTATTGGTTAGGCCTTGCGCCATAGCATTGAGAACATCTTGAGGATCGTCACCGCGCATCAGGCGCTTCATCGCACGCTCAAGTTCAATTTGACGCAGACGCTCGCCATGTTGCTGCAGGTCCTGAATTAAAGGTACAGTATTGCGCCCATTGAGCCAATGCATAAAGTTACCAACGCGGTCTTCAATAATGGCTTCTGCTTGACTCACCGCCGCATGCCGCATCGAGTTACCCGTCTGAATCATCACACCCAGGTCATCAACGGTGTAAAGGTAAATATCATTTAAGCGGGCGATTTCGGGCTCGCAGTCCCGTGGTACCGCCAGGTCAATCATCACCATGGGCTTGCGGCGTCGTTGCTTCAGAGCACTCTCGACCATACCAAGGCCAATGATGGGCAAGGAACTCGCTGTACAAGACACAATGATGTCGAACTCATGCAGGCGACTTGGGAGATCAGATAGCTTGAATGATTCTGCCTCGACATTTTGGGATGCAATCGCATCAGCTAATTCTTGACCACGTTCAATTGTGCGATTCGCAATCGCCACTTGCTTAGGCTGGCGTGCCACAAAGTGGGTGGCGCACAAAGAGATCATATCGCCCGCGCCAATAAAGAGAACACGCTGCTCGGCAATTTTTTCAAAGATGCGCTCAGAAAGCCTGACTGCCGCTGCCGCCATCGAAATCGAGTGCACGCCAATCTCGGTTGAGCCCCGCACCTCTTTGGCAACCGCAAAGGTTTTTTGGAAGAGTTGGTTTAAGTAGGTACCAAGTGCCCCTGCTTGATTCGCGGTACGAACTGCATCTTTCATTTGCCCCAAGATTTGGGTTTCACCAAGGACCATCGAATCAAGACCGCAAGCGACCCGAAACGCATGGCGCACGGCATCGGACTGGGGGAGGGAATAAATGTGGGGCTCTAAACTACTGGGAGCCAGTTGCTGGCTTTTTGCTAGCCAATCAAAGGTAGCGCTGTGCAAGAGGGTGGCGGAGTCGGCATCGTTGGCGGCGCAATACAGTTCGGTCCGATTGCACGTCGACAAAATGGTGGCTTCAGGCAGGCCCGACTGACTGACGCCACTGAGGTGCTGGCGCAAGTCATGCAACGCTTCTTGCAGGTATTCAGGGTCAAAGGCGACTTTTTCCCGAACGTCCACTGGCGCTGTGTGATGATTGATGCCGAGGGTCAACAGCTTCATAGGCCTAATTATAGGTTTGATGGGGTTTTAATGGGGATGCGCATGGGGTTTTTGGCTTTTCTACTGATTGGGTCGGCTGTTGGATGGTCGGCACATTACTTCTATCCGGGTCGACGACGCCAAAAAACAGGGCTATTGTGGCTCTGCGGTCTTTTCTTGGCGGGTTTTTTGGGCGCTGCTGCTGGATCCTATGGCGGGCAGGCTTTGGGACTATTTCAATCTGGTCAGATTGCGGAATGGTTGACTGCAATCGGATCAGCCTGGCTAGCCGGTTTGCTACTAATGCTGATTCGCAAATAAGCCGCTTTGCCTCGTATGCTGTTGGGGACGAATCCAGCAAATGGGGTTCTTGCCGTGGGCAATCAACCAATCATTGGTTTTAGTGAAATGGCCGCAGCTCGCATTGGGCTGCTCGCCCGTGCGCTGCTGAATTAAAAAAGGCTGCGTTGTTTTATACACACCCAAGCCCGAAGGGTGTGAGGCTTGCAATATCAGCTGAGAAGATCCCTCTGGACCAAGTGGCCCATGCTCAATCAAAGGTGCTTTGGATTGGGCATGCGCCCCCCAGAGCAGCCAAACTAAATTGGGCTTTGCAATCGATAACTGCCGGATCAGTGCATCGATGCAGTGCTGCCAGCCCATATGAAAGTGGCTGCCAGCTTCCCCTTGTTTGACGCTAAGCGCTGTATTCAAAAGTAAGACGCCTTGCTCGGACCAATCACGTAAGTCGCCGTGTGCCAAGGAACCAAAACCTTCGAGTTCTAACGCTTTGCTAATGTTGCGCAGCGAACTTGGAAAAGCGCGTGAGCCCGGCACAATCGACGCTGGTATTGAAAATGCTAGGCCTTGCGCGAGGCCCGGCGAGTGGTAAGGGTCTTGCCCGAGAATCACCACCGACACCGCATCCACTGGAGTAAGTTCTAAAGCCCGAAAGAATAGCGGGGGCGGAGGGCAAATCGCATTCGCGTCACTCTCAATTGCCTTGTGCAGATTAGTTTTTAGCAGCTGCCAATCCGGTGAAGCGAGATAGTCCCTAAGCAGTAATTTCCAGTCGTCTGGTATCAGTGCCTCTACATTGAGCATTGCCACGCCATGTTCGGAAGAGTTGATTTACTTTATGGACAGTTGGTACTGCACAAACGGGCTCGAGGGCTCCAATACAAATTGGCTCTCATGCTCACAGTCTTGGCGATAAAAACGCAAGCGCGCAGTCATTCCCATTTGCAATTGGGCAAACACTGCATCCAGTCGATTTGGAGTAATGCGTTGGCCATTGATGTTAGAGATCAAATCCCCTGGAGCCAAACCCGCACGCTGAGCGATGCCACCGTCCAGCACATGCGTTACCTTGACCCAGCCATTTTGATCGCTGTAGCGCATAGCCCATTGCAACTTCATATGCTCGAGCAGACTCATTTTTTTCTCAGTAGCGAGAATGCCTTGAGATTTAAGCCACTGAGCCAGCGGTAGGTCATGCGTGCCCTCGATGTAGCGCACTTTAAATTGCAGCCACGGCACTTTAAAGTCAGGGCCAATCGCAGCCAGCACAATCCGCTCAAAACCATCTTCTGCCAGGCCCTCTTGCGTTTTGCCATGGGCGGCCCAGAGTAGTTGCATAACGGTATCTAAGGATTTACGGCGCTGCGTATGTGCCCGAATCAATAGGTCTAAGCCAAGCGCAATTAAAGCACCTTTGGCGTAATAACTCACTACGGCATTGGGGGTGTGTTCATCGGCCTGGTAATACTTGGTCCAGGCATCAAAGGAGCTATCGGCAACGCTTTGCTTGTGACGGCCGGGACCACGCAAAACCATATTCCAATTCTTCGCAACTAAATCAAGGTAGGAATGTAAGGTAATACGATTACTACGCAGTAATTGCAAGTCATCGTAGTAGCTGGTAAAGCCCTCAAAGAGCCAAAGCAGGCGTGTGTGATTACGGACTTGTAAATCATAGGGCTGAAATGCTTTAGGCTGAATGCGCTTCACTAACCAAGCATGAATGTATTCGTGGCTACATAGACCTAAAAATTCACGGTAGCCATCTTCATTGAGTGGGAGACCGTGTTGCGGTAAGTGATCACGATTGCATAGCAAGGCTGTGCTGTCGGCATGCTCTAAACCACCATAGCCCGATAAAACTGCATTGACCAAAAACAAATACCGCTGAAATGGCGCTTGCTTTGTCTTCGGTTCAAATAAATCAACGATCGAGTCACAAATAGCGGCCAAGTCGGTTGCTAAACTCTGACGATCGACTTCCTGTAGGCAGCCCTGAATCACCATACTGTGATTCGTGCCACGGGATTTCCAATCGATCGTCTGAAAATGTCCCAGTGCCACCGGATGATCAAGTAGGGCGTCATAGTTGGGCGCGAGGTAAAAACCAAAACCTGCAGCATCGGTCTTTACCCGACTTAAGGTGGTTTGTACCGACCACGTACCGATGGGCGCAATCGCGAGCGCAGTAGGTACGTGAGTCTGACCTTCCACTGCTAAGCATAGACTGCTGGAGTTAAAAAAGCCGCGCTCCGAATCCAGGTATGCTGTGCGAACCGAGGTATCAAAGGCATACACGGTAGTACGAACTTCGACTACAGAACCCGAATTGATTTTAGGCAATTTCCAGGTGTCGTTGTCGATGCGCTCGAGCTGCAGCTCCATCTCTGCTGCATCCGAGATGGAAAAAGCAGCGATGCTTTCAATGTGTTTACTAAAGTCCCGAATTAAATAACTGCCAGGAATCCAAGCTGGCATGCGGAGCACTTGTCCTGCAGGATTGGGGTTAGCAATCCGCAGGGCCACCTCGTAGCGATGGCCATCTAGGTCGGCTGCATGGACGGTATATTGAATTGCTGGAATGGCCATGGAAAAAGTTAGGTGATTTGGTTTATTTCAGCGACGCAAATTTCTTTTCAATGTCGCTTAATTGGACTGCACCTGGGAAGCGTGAGCCATCGATAAAGAAGATGGTGGGTGTGCCGGTGATGCCATAGGACTTAGCCAAGGCCAGGTTCTTATCAATCGGTGTAGCGCATTCCCCCTTACCGCTCGGTGCAGTGTTATTGATGGTCCAGTCGGTCCATGCTTTTAAGGCGTCCGCAGAGCACCAAATTTGTTTGGACTTTTGCATCGAGTCTGCAGATAGAATCGGCAATAAAAAGGTGTATACCGTCACGTTATCCAGCTGCTGCAATGTTTTTTCTAGGCGCTTGCAGTAACCGCAATTGGGGTCAGCAAAAACAGCGAGTTGACGACTGCCATTGCCACGCACCATTTTGACAGCATTACTCAGAGGTAGATCAGACCAGCGAATCCGATTGAGATCGGCCTGACGCTTTTCAGTCAGGTTTTGACCAGTAGCTAATTCAATGACTTCACCCTGAATTAGGTATTTTGCGTTGGCATCGGTATAAAAGATTTCGCTATTGAGTTGCACTTCAAATAAGCCTGGTACGGGTGAGGCCGATACCCCTTTAATGTTGGCAGTGCTACCTAAGCGTTTTTGTAACTCCGCTTTAATCTGCTGGGTGTTCTGAGCCTGCGCAATAGGAGAGCTAGCCAATAGGCCAATCACGCTAGCGCACAATGCTAAGGCGGAAACGGTATTTCGTAGATTATTTTTCATTGCACTTCTCCTAAGGCTTCTTTGATTAAATGCCGTTTCATCAGATGGCTTTGGTTGACTAAGCCCATGCCCCAATTGCGAATTTTTTTCTGCAGGGGGTTGCTGCTCGTAAACAATTGCTTTAGTCGATCGGTCACCCATAGTATGGCACCGGTATCGCCTTGGCGTCCACGCTCATAGCGGCGCAGCAAGACCGGATCGGTAATTGCCCGAAATGATTCACGCTCGCGCAGGATGCGCAGTAGGGCGGCTACATCGCGCAAGCCCAAATTTAATCCTTGCCCAGCCAAGGGGTGCATGACGTGCGCAGCATCACCAATCAAAATCACTTTGGGCATGAGCTCCGGACCGATCACGCGTTGCGCACGAATTTTGCGCAACGGAAACGAGCCTGGTTTGGAGTGTGGGGTCAGCGTTCCAAGGGCATGGACAATCGCGCCATCCTGAAGTGCTGCAAACTCAAACTGCCATTGGCTGGCTTCGAGGGAAAGCAGACGGGCAGCATTTTCAGGTGAGGTTGACCACACCATCGACACCTGCTTGCCTGGGAGGGGCAGCGTTGCCAGAATGTCACCGCCTGGTAAAAACCACTGAAATGCGGTTTCTAAATGGGCGTTCGTACATAAAAAATTAGCGACGACTGCGCGTTGCTCGTAGGACTTTTCATCGGTTTGAATTTCGAGCATGGAACGCAGGGACGAGTTTGCGCCGTCGGCCGCAATCACCAAATTGGCTTTAATCTCGCCGAGCGATTGCGCGCAATCGAATCGGAGCAATGCGCCATCGGACTCGATAAACAGATTGTCGAGCGATCCAACAACGCACTCTAATTTCGACTGAAAGCGGCAGGCTTGCTCAAGGGTGTGCTCTAGTAAATCGGATTCTCCGATCCAGGCAAGCTCGGGAACGCCTGCTTCAAATGCGGAGAGATGCAGCCCATCGCTGGGTTCGCCGCGGTCGCCATAAATGCGCATATCCCGGACGACTTGGAGGCGGGGATGATCAATGGCATCCCACACTTGCAGGGATTGCAATAGGGAGCGAGTCCCGGGAGAAATGGCGTAAATGCGTTCAGCCCAGTGGTCCCCAATTGGTTTGACGGTTTGCTGATCCATATCGGGTGCGATTTGGACCACATCAAAACCCTGTTGCGCTAGGCCTAGAGCGCAGGCTTTACCGACAATACCCCCGCCAATGATGGCAATATCGCACCGACGTGTTTTGCCGGCAACCGGTATAGGCGCCTTGGCCGAAGAATTGGATTTGGATGAATTGAATACCATAACCCGATGATATCGAAACAAGCCGAATTACAATGGAGGCATGTCTTTAAAATGCGGCATCGTCGGCCTGCCTAACGTCGGCAAATCTACCCTCTTTAATGCGCTTACCAAAGCTGGCATCGCGGCAGAAAACTACCCCTTCTGCACGATCGAGCCCAATGTAGGCGTAGTCGAGGTTCCTGACCCCCGTTTAGCTGCTTTGGCCGCCATCGTAAGTCCAGAGCGCATCGTGCCGGCGGCCGTCGAGTTCGTTGACATTGCGGGCTTGGTAGCTGGCGCATCGAAGGGCGAAGGCCTTGGCAATCAGTTTTTGGCCAATATTCGGGAAACCGATGCGATTACCCACGTGGTGCGCTGCTTTGATGACCCGAATGTGATTCACGTGGCCGGCAAGATCGATCCCATCTCCGACATTGGGGTGATTGATACGGAATTGGCGCTATCCGATCTGGCCACCGTTGAAAAAACCCTGAATCGCTCCAGTAAAGCAGCCAAATCAGGCAACGACAAAGAAGCGGCTGCCTTGGTAGCCGTTCTAAGCAAGGTTCAGGCTCATTTGAATGAGGCGCAGCCAGTGCGGAGTATGAGCCTGAGTGACGATGAGAGGTTGCTGCTCAAGTCCCTTTGCTTGATTACTGCTAAGCCTGCCATGTATGTTGCTAACGTGAAAGATGATGGTTTTCAGAACAACCCCCATTTGGATGCTGTGATTGCCCATGCTGCGAAAGAGGGCGCTCCCGTTGTAGCGGTTTGCGCTGCAATTGAAGCTGAAATTGCCGATTTAGATGATGTAGATAAGACCGAATTCTTAGCCGACATGGGTATGCAAGAGCCCGGCTTGGATCGGGTGATTCGCGCGGGCTATGCCCTACTGGGCTTACAGACCTATTTCACGGCAGGTGTAAAAGAGGTACGTGCATGGACGATTCGTATTGGGGATACTGCACCGAATGCTGCCGGCGTGATCCATACCGATTTTGAACGTGGCTTTATCCGAGCGCAAACCATTGCATTTGATGACTTCATTCAATACAAAGGGGAGTCAGGCGCCAAGGAGGCGGGCAAGATGCGTGCCGAAGGGAAAGAGTACATCGTTAAAGATGGCGACGTACTGAATTTCTTATTTAACGTCTAAGTTAATTTAACCTGCGCGAACCGCTTTTTCCAGGCATTTGGATAGCTCTTCATAGCGTTTGATGGCAAGCTTGGTTGGGACAACGTGTTTTTTACGGCCATCCTCATCTGCATTCATCTCGATTAAGCCCATCGCGCGTAAGTTTTTAAGTCGACCATGTAAGGTTGCTTGTGAGCCGAATTCAGCGAGCGAAATCAGATCGCCGACCAACATAACCTGACCTTGGTGCGCACTTAAAACGATCCTATTGAGTAAGCTTTCTTCCGTAGCATCTAATTTCTTGCCCGGATTAATGCGATCCAGCACGTCAATTAAATTGAGGAAGCGGATGTAGGCAGAATTCTTGGAGTTGGATGAGCCTGGCATTATTCAGTTTTTTCGATGTGAGTTACGATTCTAATAGTAAATACACTGTGCGCGGTGTACACCATAAGACTAAGTATAAACCCTCTGTACGTATGGTGAGCAAATAATTGCATAGAATTAAAACATGGAATACATAAGTATCTCTTCTGATCGCCTACGACTTTTTTTGGTGGGCGCACTATTTAGTGCGCTAGCGTACAGCGCCTTATTTTTTTTCAATGATTGGCTAACAGAGACCGTGAAATACGGCTTAGGTGTGAGCTGGATTTACTTGCCAGCGGGCTTGCGTTTGTTTCTCATTTTGATATTTGGTTCGGCCGGCGCCATCGGGATTGCAGCAGCCTCCTTCGCTATTTCGTATTTTGGGGCTTTCCCACCCGATTTACTAACCTGCATTGGAATTGGCCTGATATCCGGATTTGCACCTTTATTCGCGAAGTGGGTCGTTATTTCGAACACTTACATTAGCAATGACCTTAGTAATTTAAGTATGCAGAAAATTTTTCTTTGCATTGTGGTCTATGCCTTAATGAGTTCAGGATTCCATCAATATTGGTTTATGTTGCGCAATTTAGAGTCGGGTAGCATAAATCATTTTCTGGTGATGTTTGCTGGTGATATTGCCGGATCAATTTTGCTGATTGCCCTCATTAAATACGGCATTGATCTAATGCGGCGTGGTGGGCCTAGAGGGAATTAGGCAAAAAGTGCAGCAAGTGCTGCGCCCGGGTCAGGCGCTCGCATAAATACTTCGCCCACTAAAAATGCATTCACGTGATGCTCTCGCATGCGCAGAACATCAGCGCGCTCAAGGATCCCGGACTCAGTCACGATGATCTTGTCATCACCAATGCTGCTGAGTAGGTCGATGGTGGTTTCAAGAGTGACCTCAAAGGTCTTGAGGTTGCGATTATTGATGCCCAATAGGGGCGTTTTCAGTTTTAGTGCGGCCGCAAGCTCTTCTGCATTGTGTACTTCAACCAAGACATCCATGCCGAGATCGTGCGCGCATTGCTCGAGCTCATGCATCTGATCTAAATCCAGTGCCGCCGCAATGAGCAGAATGGCATCTGCGCCAATAGCACGGGCTTCAAATACTTGATAGGCGTCGATCATAAAATCTTTGCGCAGCACTGGGAGGGCGCAAGCTGCGCGCGCCGCTTTTAAATACGCACTCGATCCCTGAAAGTACTCGACATCCGTTAATACGGAGAGGCAGGCAGCGCCATGCTGCTCATAGCTTTTTGCAATTAATGCGGGCTCAAAATCAGCGCGCAAGATGCCCTTGCTGGGACTGGCTTTTTTAATTTCAGCGATGATACCTGGATTGCCCATGGCAATCTTGCGCTCAATGGCGGTCACGAATCCGCGCGGGGTATAGTAAGGATCTTGGCGTTGCGCTTCGACTTGATCACGCAATGCACTCATTGGCATGATATTTAGACCGTGCGCGACTTCAGCGCGCTTAGTCGCAATAATGCGATCTAAGATATCGCTCATGATGTCACTTGCGTCGCCGCAATAAACTGATCCAAGGTACTGCGTGCAGCACCGCTTGCGATGGCCCCTTTAGCCAGAGCAACTCCGGCGGCAATGTCGGGCACCAGATCAGCAACATAGAGTGTGGCGCCAGCATTGAGGCAAACAATGTCACTCGCAGGACCTGCCTCACCACCTAGGACGCGCAAGACAATCTGCTTTGACTCCTCGGCATTGGCTACTTGAAAGCTGCTGGTGGGCGCGGTGCTTAAGCCAAAATCACGCGGATGAATCTCATATTCACTCACCAGCCCATTTTTTAGTTCGCCGATGAGTGTGGGGCCCTCGAGGGATATTTCATCAAGGCCATCGCGACCAAATACCACCATGGCATGGGTCATGCCGAGGGATTGCAAGACGCGCGTCTGAATGCCGACCAGTTCTGCATTGAACACGCCCATGAGAATGTGTTTTGCATTGGCTGGGTTGGTCAGCGGTCCTAAAATGTTGAAAATAGTGCGAACCCCCAACTCCTTGCGAATGGGAACGACATTCTTCATTGCGGGGTGGTGGTTCGGGGCAAACATAAAGCCCACGCCCAGTGTTGAAATACTCTCTGCAACACGCTCTGGATTGACGTTGAGATTGACGCCCAAGGACTCTAAAACATCGGCGCTACCAGACTTGCTACTCACGCTGCGATTGCCATGCTTAGCAATTTTGGCGCCAGCGGCTGCGGCCACAAACATCGCAGCGGTTGAAATATTGAAGGTGTGCGCGCCATCACCGCCGGTACCAACCACATCGACTAAATGGCGTGTATCGCTAACGTGAACCGGAGTAGCAAACTCACGCATGACTTGCGCTGCAGCTGCGATTTCACCTACGGTTTCTTTTTTGGTTCGTAGCGCAACTAAAAAAGCAGCAACTAGAGTAGGTGGAATGTCGCCACTCATGATGTGGCGCATCATAGCCGTCATGTCATCGTGATTCAGTTCACGACCTTCAATACAGCATTGCAGAGCTTCGGATGGCGAAATCGGCATGGCTTAATGCACCTTTAGTTGCAGGAAGTTCTTGAGTAGGGCATGGCCCTGCTCAGACAAAATGGATTCGGGATGGAACTGGACACCCTCAATCGGTAATTCACGATGCCGAACGCCCATGATTTCCCCATCGGCGGATTGCGCCGTAATCTCTAAGCACGCTGGAATGGTCTTGCGATCAATCGCGAGGGAGTGATAGCGCGTGACCGTAAATGGGCTTGGGAGATTTTCAAATACCCCAGCACCGGTATGCGTAATCGCATCGGTTTTGCCATGCATGACCTTCTGCGCACGGATGATGTCGCCCCCAAAGGCTTCGCCAATGGCCTGGTGGCCCAGGCAGACTCCTAAGATAGGGACTTTGCCGGTAAAGTGTTTAATGACGTCAACTGAAATGCCCGCCTCGCTTGGGCTACAAGGTCCTGGTGAAATACAAATGCGATCCGGTTTGAGTGCCTCAATTTGTTCAAGGGTAATTTCATCATTGCGATACACGCGAACATCTTCACCCAGTTCAGCGAAATACTGAACCAGGTTATAGGTGAACGAATCGTAGTTATCAATCATGAGGAGCATCGAGACCTCCTTGTACTAGATCGGCAGCCATCAGTACTGCACGTGCCTTGGCTTCGGTTTCGCGCCACTCAGCAGCTGGGTCAGAGTCAGCTACAACCCCAGCACCCGCTTGGGAGTGGAGCACGCCATCGCGAATGACGCCCGTACGAATGACAATGGCCACATCCATGTCCCCAGAAAAAGATAAGTAACCGGCTGCGCCACCGTAGATGCCGCGCTTGGTAATTTCCATTTCATCGATGATTTCCATGGCGCGTATTTTAGGAGCGCCCGATAAAGTGCCTGCTGGAAAGGTGGCTCGGAGCACATTCATATTGCTCATATTATCGAGCAGCTCTCCTTCAACTGAGCTGACGATGTGCTGCACATGTGAGTATTTTTCAATCACCATCGAGTCCGTGACCTTGACCGTACCCGTCTTAGCAATGCGGCCTACATCATTGCGCGCTAAATCAATCAACATCACGTGCTCGGCAATTTCTTTTGGATCCGCAAGTAGTTCGGTGGCCAAGCGCGCATCCTCTTCGGGGGTAGCACCGCGCGGACGCGTTCCAGCCAGGGGACGAATGGTGACAATCTTTTGTGATTCACGCAGCTCTTGCCGCACTAAGATCTCGGGTGATGAACCGACTACCTGCAGGTCCCCAAAGTCATAGAAGTACATATACGGCGAGGGGTTTAATGAGCGTAGTGCGCGGTAGAGCGCTAACGGTGATTCAGTAAACGGCTTACTAATGCGCTGACCAATCACCACTTGCATGCAGTCACCTGCCAAGATGTAGTCTTTGGTGCGACGAACAGCGGTCTCAAAATCCGCTGCATCAAAGCGGCGAATTAATTCGGTTTTGGTGCTTGGCGGTGTTGCTGGCATCGCGATCGATTGGCCGATGCACTGGCGCAGCTCATCTAATCTAGATTGTGCTCGCTCAAAATCATTTTTGATATTGGGGTCGGCATACACAATTAAGTAAATGCGACCCGCGACGTTATCAATCACTGCGAGCTCTTCGGTGAGCATCAATTGAATGTCGGGCACATGCAATTCGTCGGGCAAGGTATGTTGCGCCAGACGGGATTCGATGTAGCGCACCGTGTCATACCCAAAGTAGCCTGCGAGGCCGCCGCAGAAGCGCGGGAGGCCAGGAGGAACAGCTACCTTAAAGCGCTTAAAGTAGGCATCGACAAAATCCAATGGATTGTCGTGATTGGTTTCCGCAACCGCACCATCAGTAACTACTTCGGTAACGGGTGCGAGTGGAGTGCCAACCGAACGAAGAATGGTTTTTGCTGGGAGACCAATAAACGAAAAGCGCCCAAAACGCTCACCCCCAACAACAGATTCCAGTAGATAGGTATTTTTTTGACCGCTGGTGCTGGTGAGTTTGAGGTACAGGGAGAGCGGCGTTTCTAAGTCCGCTAGGGTTTCTTGTACAAGCGGAATGCGATTAAAACCCTGCGCAGCGAGGGCATCAAATTCAGGGCGTTGCATTAGGCTTTGCTCACTTCCGTTCGCATGGCCGCAATGACATCCGCGTAATTTGGTTTGCCAAAAATAGCCGATCCTGCAACAAAGGTATCGGCACCCGCCTTGGCAATCGCCGCAATATTGTCGGCCTTAATACCGCCATCGACTTCGAGGCGAATGTGTTTGCCAGTCTCCCGTTCGTGGCGATCTAGGCGAGCACGTACCGTTGCAATTTTCTCTAGCGTGCTCGGAATAAAAGATTGCCCGCCAAAACCGGGGTTTACCGACATTAGCAAAACCAAATCAATTAAGTCCAAGGTGTGATCAAGGTGATCCAGTGGCGTAGCTGGATTAAACACAAGGCCGGCATAGCAGCCCTGATCGCGAATCAAGTTGAGGCTACGGTGCACATGACCGCTAGCTTCGGGGTGAAAGCTAATTAAATTGGCCCCGGCCTTAGCAAAGTCTGGAATGATGCGGTCAACGGGCTCCACCATCAAATGGACATCAATCATGGCTGGTTTGCCATCTTTCACGGCATACGAGCGGATGGCTTCGCAAACCAGAGGCCCAATGGTTAGATTGGGCACGTAATGGTTGTCCATCACGTCAAAGTGCACCCAGTCCGCG
>JBIPON010000211.1:0-2810 GCA_044379065.1 Polynucleobacter sp.
TGGCGGTTGCTGCTCGCTCGGGTGATCCGGATGACCGCAGCGTGGTGACGATTGAGCTTAATACCAATTTTTTACAAGCCGCCAATGGCATCCTGCGCGTAAAAGCCGATACCGTGCACCGTAGTGTGACAATGGCCTTCTGTGAGGCGAAGCTGTACGACGATCAAGGCCGAGTGTGTTGTATGGCGACCGGAACGTTTAAGTACTTGCGGCGTTTGCCGACACGCAACGCAAATGGGGAGCGCGTCATTAACCCCGATCAGCGGGTCGAGTAAATTCGTCTAAATTAAACCGAGAGATTGGAGCCGGATGCGCTCGTAAGCGCTCCGGTAATCACGTCGTGACCAATGGTTCCATTGGCATCAAAACGGCGTTCAACCATTTCAAAGGCACCGTCTTTGCGGATTCGCAATACGGTACTTGACCGCGTGCCGTACATCGGGGTTTGGACAAATGCAGGAGATAGGGCTTTTTCCCATTCCTTGCTGACGCCGGTGCTGGGTAATTCTTGATCGACCGCAACCCGGTTATCACTGAGTAGGTGCAAGTATTGATCAACGTGTTTTAGATTGCCTTGGTCCATTGCTAGTGTTTGGGCAAAGGCTGCCACCCGGTGCGTGACTTTAGGCCAAGGCGTATCCAGCATCGCATTAGATAGTCCATACACACCAGCATCGAGAGCATTTGGCGGAAAGGTTTTGCGTGGCCGAATCGATTGGCCAAGCATCATGCGATTACTAACCCAATGCATCTGGGTATCGCTCGGATTACTCAGATCGGCCATGAGCATATTAAAGCCGTTGTATTGCTCAAAGCGTTTCGCATTATGTTGAATAAATCCACCGGGCTTGTGGTCACCGGTCAGGTACAGCAGGGATAGTTCGCCACGGGTTCGCGCATCCGGGTTTTTTTCACTGGGCGCCCGGACATTTGTCAAGGCAGCAAAGCGACCTGACTTCGTAAACCCAAGCCAAGTGCCGGGACTACCTAAGACATCGGCGCGATCGCGGCCAGCGAGAAGCTGAGGGTGCTCGGACCACCAATCCATTTTTTCAGTATCGCGCTCATAGAATTCATCGCGATTCGCGGCGACCACCAGCGGATAGTCGGGATGGGATTTCCAGGCGAAAAGGATGAGGCACATAGCAATACTATGCCTGATTAAATTTCAATTAGGGGGTAGGGCAGTTGATCTAGCATCAAAATGGGGCCATCGGGCGCACCAAGGTGGAAGGTGCCTCCGGCTTGGAGTTCGGTTTTAATCTCGATTTGGAAGTCCATCCGGCGGGTATTGGCAATACTGGGGGCGCTAAGGACGACCATTCCGGCTGGCTGGCCTGCATCATCTGCATGAAAAATCTCGCTTCCTGGGCCAATAGGGGCATTTGCAAGTTGATCGATGGGGCAGTGGGCTAGCTGCAAGCGCCTCTTAATCGCCCCGCGGTATTGGCTGCGTGCGACGACCTCTTGGCCGGGGTAGCACCCCTTTTTAAAATCAACGCCGTACACAGACTCAAAGTTCACCATTTGGGGTACAAATTGATCTTGCGTTGCGGCAACGATGCGTGGAATGGCACTCATGATTTCTAGCGAACGCCACAGAATCGCGGCATCCTCAGAAGCTCCCTCGATCGTTGCTGCTTCCGAAGCAATGGGTTGGGCGATCAATACCCGCTGCATCGCCACACCTGCCGTGACGACGTCTGGCAGTTGCAGCAGGTTGCTGGTTTTGTCCACCTCTAAGTCATCCAATGTTCCACTGGTGCAATAGCCAGTAATCGCCCAGCTATTGCTGGCATCGGTGACCGTTACCTTGGAACGTAAGACAAACATAGCTAAGCGTTTCGCGGTACTGGCGGCGATGTCTTTCGAAATAAACAAGCCAAAGCAGCTACTCCCATCGGCTTTTGAAAAAAGGCCAAGCCATGCGCTGGCAATTAAGCGGCCCTTGGGGCTGCAATAGCCAACGAGGCGAACTGCATCAGGCCCGCTGGCAATCGCTGGAGGTGCCACTGGGGTCAGCCCCAAAACCGAGTTGGTCAGTTGGTTTTGTAAAAAACTGGCCGCATCGTCGCCCTCAACGATAATGAGTCCCCAGTCGGCGAGATTGGCAGCGGTTTTCATAAAATGGTCTTTTTTAGGGTGGTATGGGGCGTGCGATTTGCATAAACAAAGTCTAGACGATTTAATCATAGCCTGATGCGAAAAAAACGCGCTCCATTTTGGGCATTACCCCTCAAACTCTTCGGAATTGCGGTCCTAGCCTCGCTACTCTTTTTTGCGACCTTGTTTTTTTGGGGCGTTGTGCCTTCTGCGGCTAATGACCCAGTTCGGCCAAGCGGCTTTACTGCCAAAGTTAATCCCAAATCTGGCGTTGCGAGCATTGCACAGCAACTGCAAAACCAGGGCATTGAAGTCAATGGCGTTTTGTTTCAGTTGGGTTCGCGTGCGCTGTTGATCCATGCCAAGTTAAAACCTGGAACCTATCTATTTCCATTTGATGCGAGTACGGCCGCCATCCTATTGCAAATGGCTCGGGGCGAGAGTATTAAAGAATCGATTGCTTTTGTGCCCGGCATAACCATTTGGCAGCTAAGGCAAATCGTAGATAGCCATCCAGCGTTGGGCCATCAAACTAAAGGGCTAGATTCTGTTGCGTTCTCGAAAATAGTAGGTTTGAGCCACCCCAATGCGGAAGGGCTTTTTTTTCCCGACACCTATATTTTTGACCCCGGTGAAAGCGATCTTGCAATCTACCGCCGTGCTGCCGATGCCATGCAGAAAAACCAAGCAAAGGCCTGGAATAAGGT
>JBIPON010000212.1:0-2807 GCA_044379065.1 Polynucleobacter sp.
CAAAGAATTGGTTGGCAATGTTTACTCCTATCAAGGTGCAGGACATTCGGTTGGCTTGCATACGGCAAGCAGCGGATCGGTCATGGAGGAGAGGGCAGCTGATTTAGCCCGTGATTTACCGGTTGCTCGCGTGATTGTGAACCAGGCGCATGCGATTGCTACCGGAGGCAGCTTTGAAAATGGCCTACCTTTCTCGTTGTCGATGGGCTGTGGTACCTGGGGAAAAAATAACTTCTCCGACAACATGAACTATCGTCACTACCTCAATACCACGCGTGTAGTGCGGCCGATTGCTGAAAAAGTCCCAGAGGTCGAGGATTTACTGGCTAATTATTTCAGTCAGCATCCCAAATAGTCAGATTAACTTAGTACCTATTTATTCTCCTCAATATGGCAGAAATGGTGAACACAGCTAGCGCTAGCATTGCCCAAGTCTTAACGAAGTGGGCCAAGCAGCAGCCCGACCATGTCTTATTGTTTGCTCCAGAGACTGATCAGAAACTATCGTATGGGCAGATGGCTATTGAGGCCGAGCATTTTATGGGCTGGCTGAAGGACATGGATATAAGCGCTACTGGTCATGTCGGCATCTTTATGCACAATGGGCGGCAGACCACAACGGTTTTTCTTGCCACCATGGTTTGTGGGCGGGTAGTGACTCCATTGAACCTATTGGCACCGGTAGATCAGCTAGCTTGGGTTTTAGACCATAGCGATATCGAGATACTATTTTATGCGCCAGAGAACAAGCCGAGCCTATTTGCGGCATTGAAAAAAACCCAGCGCACCTTTGCCTTAGTGGAATTAGATCCGGATGCCGAATCCGGTCCTTTTTTGCAATCGGCCCGATTGCCCTTGCCGCAAATTGATAATAACAGCCCCGCTTTGTTAATGTATACCTCGGGCACGACTGGCACGCCAAAGGGAGTGCTATTAACGCATCGAAATTTATTGCACGCAGCCAAATCGATTAGCGAATGGCATCGACTTACTCCAGCAGATATTGTTCTAAGTTCGCTGCCTATCTACCATATCAATGGTCAAGTTATTTCAACCATCACGCCATTCTTTTCTGGCGGATCCATTGTTGCCCCCCATCATTTTTCAGTATCAACGTGGTGGAAAATGGCCATTCAATATCGCTGCACCTGGATCAATATGGTGCCCACCATCATTGCTTATTTAATTAATGCCGCCAAAAGCGGCGCCAGCAAGCCCGAGATTGCTCAGCTTAAACACATTCGTTTCGGGCGCTCAGCATCGGCTCCTTTACCGCCAGAGCACCATCGCGAATTTGAGGCTTTATTCGGAATGCCTGTGATCGAGGCAATGGGCATGACTGAAACCTGCTCGATTGTGTTTTGCAATCCACACGACGAGCGTAGGCGCTTCGGTAGCCCTGGATTGCCCTGTGGAGTGACAGCAAAGATTGTGGATGACTCTGGCAACGTGCTACCCGATCTAGTTTCTGGGGAAATTTGCCTCAAAGGTGAGAATGTATTGCATGCCTATTACAAAGGTGAGGCGGAAACCAAAAAGGCATTTGATGCAGAAGGCTGGATGAAAACAGGCGACCTCGGCATGCGGGATGCCGATGGCTTTTATTTCATTACCGGCAGACTAAAAGAATTGATTATTAAGGGCGGTGAAAATATCGCTCCGCGTGAAATTGATGAAGTAGTTTTGAAGCACCCCGCAGTCTTAGATGCTGCGTCGGTTGGAATACCAGATCCAAACTACGGTCAAGAAATCATGGTGTGCATCATCCTAAAAGAAGGTCAAACTTGCTCTGAAACGGAGATGCGTCAATTCTGCTTTGATAATTTAGGCAAGTTCAGGACGCCTAAGCTGATTCTTTTTATGGACGACCTTCCTAGAGGCCCATCCGGAAAGGTGCAGCGCTTGAAGTTATTGGATTTAATTTAATCCAAATAAGGCTGTTATTTTGCTTTCTTTTGCTTTGGCTTCAAAATCTGATGCATTAAAGCAGATGAAAAAATACCGATTAAGATTGCCCATTCAAGCGCAATCGTGACCGTTCCAATCGCGGTAATCAGCATGGGTATCCACGCACCTTTGCCTGCTTTGATCTCATGGCGAATTTGCTCCAGATCAATCAACTTCCATGCCACAAGCAACAATAGCGAGGCAATGACTACATAAGGGATGTGCTTTGCCAGGGGCGACACAAACGCCAGGATGATAATCAGGAAAAAAGCAGCGCAGATTGCGGAAAGCGGTGTTTTTGCTCCCGCAGCTAAATTAACGCCGGAACGATTAAACGAACCGCTGGAGGGGTAGGCCGAGAAAAACGAACCCGCCACATTGGCCAATCCTTGCCCGATGAACTCTTGATTGGCATTGAAGGTATCTTTTGTTTTCAAGGCGATCGCGCGTGCAATTGCCATAGCCTCGGTAGAGGCCAGCAAAGTCATGATGAGTGTGGCAGCAAATAATTTTTGCAAGGTAGGGAGGCTTAAGTCCGGCATTGATATGGGAGGGAATGCCCCCGGAATGCTGCTGACACGCTTAAATGGGATCATCTCAGGAAAGACAAGCTCGATTAGCATTGCTGCAATAGCGCCAATAATGACCGCAATGAGCATGGAAGGGATGTATTTATTCAGCGGGCTCCATAGGCGAATGATGCTAAGCGTGATCAAGACAACGGCAATCGATTGCCATTGAATATCACCGCTGAGCGCGAAAGTAGCAATGGCTTTTAGGGTGTCCATGACATCCGTGCCTCGCGGTATATTCATCCCGAGTAGGGTGCCAGCTTGGCTATTAATAATCAGCACAGCAGC
>JBIPON010000241.1:0-9157 GCA_044379065.1 Polynucleobacter sp.
CTGGAGTCGTTGGACATCGGCTAATCGTTCATGCGCCATGGACTCAGCGCTGGATTTGGCATCAGCAAGAGCTCTCAGTTCCTCCCTTGACTCATCAATTACACAGTGTGAAATGCGCGTCACGTTAAACTCGGCAGGCAGCGGTATTGAAAGCCCAAGGAGCATCCCAGTGCTCGTTCCCTTCAAAACCTCTTCATAATATTGGGGCTTGTGAAGGAGAATCATTGCAAGTGCGTCAGCATCTCCAATTTGTGGCAGCGATCGATTTGCAAGAACATCAACGAATTCAGATAACCTCTCTGTCGGAATCATCAAAAGGCCAAGTTCTTTCGCGTCAGCGAAGTAATTTTCATCAATTCTGTTGAAGTTGGCAGGTGAAAACGCATTCGTGAGAACACCGAAGACAACATAGTCGTATCGATCACTCAACGATAAAATCTTAATGCCAGAATTTAGGGAGTTGCATTCTGCAAAAATAATTGGCCTGTGTTTTTTGATTGTTTCGACAGCCCCATTTATGACGCTGTCCTCCATGCCTTCGACATCAATCTTGATCAGGTCGAGGTGATCGATGGCTAGTGAATCGATGGACACTACCTTGACGCTATAGTCCACGTCTCTCGATACGTTAGGCGGGTCGTAGAGGGCCAATCCTCCCAAGTTTGCGTCATCACTTTGGCTCAGGCTTGAGAGGCCTACATTCGAGAGTTCGTAGGAAACCGCAGCATTGAATGCTGTCACGTTGCCGAGACTGTTGAGCTCGATATTTTTGGTGAGGATATCAAAGATTTCTCGCCTAGGTTCGAAGGAATAGACCTTGCCCTGCTCGCCGACCAATCTTGAAAATGCCAACGTATGTGTTCCAATGAAGGCTCCGATGTCGAATACGCATGAACCGGGGCGAAGGAAACCGCCGATCAGGTCGATCTCATCTTGAGCCCATTCTCCATACGTTATGATCGCGCGTGAGACGCAAGAATCAAAGTCAATGACTTCCATCTTTCCGTATCGTGTCAGGGTTTGACTCATATTTTAAATTTTTTGGCATTCTATTGGTGAATTGGACTCAAGCGTAAAAAGATCGATTCTCAGATCAAAGCATTAGTGACGGATTGCGTCCTCGGAGTGGTGTGTAAATTTTTAGCCAGAGACAATATGTGGCTTTCCTGCGGCAATAAACTGCCTTTCGAAAAAATGCCATGACCACGAGGCGAGCAGAATCGTTAGCACAAGCACGAGAACTAAAGCCTTGCCTGGGGGGAGACCTTCGATCCGTTGTATAGATAGGATGACCGGCAGATGCCATAGATAGATTCCATAGGAGATGGTTCCCAGATATCTGAGGGGCATGGTCGCGTCCACGATTCCTTGATTTCTGATGCTACAGGCAAGAAGTATGAGCATTGCAAAAGAGAACGCGGCAAATGTTCGCCAGAAGACAATCATCACGGGATAGTCCCAGAACGATGCCTTGGGCCAGTAAAGACTCAGCATAAGCCACATGGTGAGGCACGCGATCGGAAGGATCAAGAGCGGTCTCTGTGTGAGAAAGTCCAATTTCCTGCGTTTTCCGGGAGATCGAATCAGGCGGCTGAGAACAATACCAATAGCGAACTGGTCAAGCGTGCCGGGAAGTTGGGTGCTTGCCCAGAACCGGAGGTAGGGACCTGTCACTAGGTCGATTGGAAACATTGTGATGGCACAATAGCGCCAAAGCCAAGCAATCGGAAATGCTATGGCCGGAATCAGCCACCACCTGCAGCACCTCATGAAAGGAGCCAACAGGAGAATTAGCAAATAGAACTGCATTTCAACGCCAACGGACCAGTTGGGTCCATTGATTGCTCCCTGCCAATTCCTGTCTGTATTGTGGAAAAATCCGAGGTGGCTAATCAGGTTCCCAAGGAAGCCGTTCTGAAATATTATAGCGGGAACGACCAGTGCAAGAAAGACTAAGCAGGTCAAATAGTGAAGCGGAAGAATCCGAGCAATGCGTCGAATAGCGAATAGCCTCCGGAATTGACAGATTTCGAATCGATCGAGCAAGGAAAATGCAGAGAGAGAAATCACAAATCCTGAAATAACAAAAAAAAGGTCAACACCAAGCCACCCGATGCGAAACCACAAAAATGGACCTGAGATTGGAAACCCAGTCCACTTTAAATGCTCGATGACATGATACACTACCACGGAAATTGCAGCTCCTCCCCTGAGTAAGTCAACAAGTGGGAAATAGGTTCTTTTATTCATTCGACTTTACGATCAGCATCAATGTTTTGAGTTTCAAGCCATCACACGACTTTCGGCGAGATACGAACTTGATAAGATTAATGGGATAACAGTAACAGCACCAAAGAAGAAATTAGTAAGTGGGAGGCTCATGCATCAGATCTTTATACCCACACGCACTGCATAGCTAACCCGATGAAGAAGAATTGAAGGATTTCGGCCGAAGAATTCGTCGACAGCCTCCCTAGCCCCCTTCCAATGTCCATAATCGTCGATGATTAACACCCCACCGACGGATAATAAGGGGTAGAGGATTTCAAGCTCCGCCATGGTTGATTCATACCAATCTGTATCGAGCCGGAGTAAGGAAATGGAACGCGGCTTCTCAGTTTTCAAAGTCTCTTTTACATCACCTTTTACAAGATGGTAATCGGCTACTCCAAAGCCGTGAGAATAAAATAAACTTTCTACATCCACCTTATCCGAATAGCACCACTTGCCTTCCGGTGCGAAGTTGTCCATATAGTGAGTAGCAGTAATGCCCTCGACATCAACATCCCGAAAAGTTGGTTTTGTCATGCCTTCAAAAGTGTCATACATCCAAAATTTACGCTGGGGGTTTTTTAACCATCTGAATTGCGAAGATTTCTTGGATTCGAACTTCCGAATCGTTAGCGCCGCGAGCAGCGAACTTCCTCCGCGCCAGACGCCACACTCTACCACATCCCCTTTGATGCCGCGCTGCGCGACATAACGAGCTGCCTGATAGGTTGAAAACATGACTTCTTTTGTAGTCATTGTGTAGGACTTGGTCTTCTCGAAAAAATCGATAAACGTAGTGTCCTGATCAATATCTCTGATCGCGTAATCCTCGATTTCCGCCCTGTGAACTGTGGAATAGACAATCTGTCGTTTGTTGTTATTCATTGTTATTTATTAGCTTTGAGCCATTCGAAGAAGCTACCTTGACCTGTCATAAATGGGTCCGGGAATGCCGCTCGAAGATCCTGTCGGTGTCGATAGAGTTCTCGGGCAGACTTGTCGATTGATTCACCATTGTCGTAGGTCCCATAATGCCACCAACCCTTTGGAATACGGAAATCCGTCGCTTTGATGACCTCGTTTCGATACCACTCCCACAATTCGTAAATCTCGGAATTTTCTTTCGCATACCTCCGAGTCATTGTGTCGCCAGTGGGGCCAAGTTTTGTAAAATGATAGAACCGGAGCGGTTCTCCATTAATTCTAGCCACTCCTTCTGCATCATAAGACATAGTACGCTTGCTCAAATTCCAGCTTGCAACATTGTATCCTGGATCTCGTAGGATCTTAACACTATTAAAAAAACAAGGAATAAGATTGCACCATTTCTGATCAACGAAAATGCCAATGTCGAGGCGGTCATGGCACCAGTCCTTAAGCCGCTCCGCCCACCACTGTGCGAAGCGGTGAGCCTCAGGGTCTTGGTTCACACCGATGAACCCTAAATTGAAAGTCCCATAGTCAAGAGAAGCAACTTCATTATCCAGAATGGCTTGAAGATCGCTAGGGTCTTCAGGATCTAACTGATGTGGAGTGAGTACAATTGAATTTTCTTCCAAAAGATTCACAAGCGGATCAAGTTTATTAAAGATGGCAATATCTGGGTCAAAATAAATTACTTTCTCTGCGCTGGGTTCTGACATGATGCGTAGAAGAGCTTGTCCTTTCACCGCAGTGCACGCCTCTACAATATCGTGGCCGAAAAGCCAACGGTTTGTATATTCTGGAAAGAGCTCTTCCACCGTCAATAGACAATCAAATTCTTCTTTCGATAGATCATATTCAAAGCCATCTGGGACCTTGTCGATAAGGACGGCCCAAAGTGTCCAATCAGGATGGTGGCGACGAATTGACCGGGCCAGTACGCGAGCACGATTGAGGTAGCTGTACGAAAAGCTAGTAAAGGCATGAACGCTCATAATTAATTTTCTTTTTTTAATAACTCAAATGACATTTTGCTCTGATGCTGCTTAATGCTGTATTTTTGATTTGCTACCCTCCGTGACCGGGCAAGATCTCCAGCTTCGCAGCTTTCGAAATAGCGAATAAGCTCTATTTTATCTCCTAAGATGACCCCTCGTCCGGTTTGTCGTACTGCTGCTGCTACATTCCCTGAATTTTTGTTAGTAATCACATATGCTGAGCCCGCTAATGCCTCGAAGGTAGTGAATGAGAATGTCTCGGGCCAAGTTGGCCAATGGAGAACAAGGTCAATCTTTTCATTAGCGATAGCCTCTACCATCGCGCAGGGATTTTCGGCAGTAACAGAGACTTCTACCCATCTCACAGGTATAGACTTAGGCGCGGGCTCACTAGACATTACGAAAAACTCGTACACACCACGAGACGAACAAACTCTCACAATTTCTTCAAAAAAATGCCACCCTTTATGCTTGTTTGGAAATCCTAGATACGCAACGCGGACTAGCCTATCAGACGATGCCACGAGTTCTACGGGGCGGGGGATAAAGTTAAGGGTGACGTGAGGAATGACATGGACAGGGAATTTGCTCATGCCAGATCTAGTGCTCCAAAAAGCAGCTGTGACCTCTGATGGCGAAACCACATTGACATTCAGGCCGTCGATCAATGCTTGGATTCTTGTTATATGGGTTCTACGCTCATCGCCATAGATACACAGCTCGCAGGCATTGGAGTTAACCGGAGGAGCTCCACAAAATGTAATATTATTACGCTGTAGCGTGGGGCTAGGGCAAATTGAAAAGAAATCGTGGAGCCAGAAAATACAAGGAGTGTTCGACACGCGTATGAGGGCCTCCAATTGTTCCGGCATATGTCCTAGCATCTGATGAATGGCAACCGTCATTTTTACGGCTGCATTACTGACATTCGACGCGGTAATTTGTATCATAGCGGAGATCAAAGCTGACATCCGACAAACACCAAAATCTTTTCCGTTAAGAACGATCGCCACCAAATTGTCAGGATCTTCTTCAGCGTGAGCCAGCCTGGGAAGTGGGTGCCATGGATGGATCTGCATGTAAGTAACGTGTTCCGAGTTAGCCACCACTTCTTCATATTGTAAGCACAATTGAACTCCTCCCGTTATCTTACGGTAGTGATCATGAGAAACACTTATCATCAGACGTGGGTCAGCATGGTTCAGATGTTCGCTGATCGTAAGCGCTATGACATTTGAAGCCAAGAGGGTGCTAGCATCGGGATCCGGCTTCCACCGCCAGTTTTTGACAGTTTCTTCAAGGGTGGGCATTGATTGCCGGACTGTTTCTGCAATTGGCTTTATGGAAGAGTCAATGAGCCAATTTTGAAATGAAGGACGGACTTGATGGTTTTTCTTATAAACAATTCTGTGAAAAGATCGCCTTACCGCTCTTTGTTCATTAAAAACAATAAGTCTAACCCAGCCACGAGGTTTACCGCTCTTATGGAATGCCAGACGCTCAATAATTCGTTTTTTAGATAATGCTAAATTCATTTGAAATCTACTATAAGTTTATACACATGTATAATTAATCTATTCTCAAATGGGTTTGCTCTCACTGAGCCAATTTCCATAAGGCCAAGGATCTGTCCAGCGCCTTTTCGACAGATGGCATCTCAATGCCGGATTTTAACAACTTTGTACTATCCATGATGCAATTCGATCGGGCAGCCACGGCTCCTGTGGTATAAAACTCCGCATCATTCTCCCAAAACTCGAATTCACGAGCGGGCTTGAGGATATCTTTGATCATTTCCAGCACCTCGGCGGTCGAGACGTAGCCGGGGTTCGTGACATTGTAGATGCCGAAGGGTACTTTCTGGAACCAGCAATCAAGGCAGGCCTTTACATAGTCCTCGCGGTGGGAGAGGGAGTTGAAGTTGTTGTAGACCTTGGCGTAGCGCTGGATCTTGGAGAGGTAATTGCGGTGATTGTCGAATTCGTCGAAAGGAATCCGCAGCCTCCAGATGTAATTCTGCCCCACTCCCTCAATCGCCTCTTCGCCTAGAGCCTTGGTCCCGCTGTAGAAGCTGCAGGGTTGATCCCTGAAAGAGAAATTCGGAGTCATCGTCTCGTCGAAGCCGCGGATCTTTTCGGGGTTGCTTGCCGCGATGGCCTTGAACTCGGGCTTCGTCATGTCCTTCTCGACCACCCAGCCGTTGCCGTAATCGACCCATGCTCCTGCGAAGATGCAACCCGAAGACACATGACCAAAGGGGATATCGATTGCAGCGCATGCGTTTGCCAGAGCCTGCGGGAAAAGCGTATTGCCCTGCAGAGTATCGGCCTTGGCCGACTCACAGGCATCAACATTCGGCTTACCAGTGTAACCCGCGGCATTGATCACGAAGCTGGGTTTGTTTGCCTTGAGGTATTCGTAGAGCGGCGTGAAGCGTGTGTAATCAACCTGCGCGCGAGAAAGCGCGACAAAGCGCTCGCCACGGCGGGTGAGTTCCGTTTGAAAAGCTTGGCCGATGTAGCCAGTGGCGCCGAGTAGTAGGAGCATGTGAGGAAGAAAAGTTGAAAGTGGAAAGCTGAAAGCGGAAATTAAGAGGGGAAGGAGAAAAGCTGAAAGTTGAAAGTGGAAAGAAGAAATGAAGAGGAAGAAGGGGGTAAAGATGAAAATTAAAAGTTGAAACTAGAAATGTGAGAAAGACGTGAGCAAGGCGATTATTTCAGCTTTCTGCTTTCCGCTTTCTGTTTTTATTCCATCTGCTTTCTGTTTTCAACTTTCTGTTTTTCTTTCATTCGTTTTACGAATGATCGTGGTCATGATTGCAATTAATTCGTTGGATTCCAGGTGCATGGGATTTGTGAATGATGATTGGATGCGGCATTCCTCAGATAAAAGCTCGAGCCAAAGCTGAGTTTCGTCAGTTTCTTGAAGTGCTCCGCCGAGTTTGGAGATGAATTCTGCATCCGATCGCGCGCGTGATGCCTCACGCACATGGGCTGCCACAGAGGTGCCTGCACGAAGCAGTTGTTTCCCACAAACGCGAACCTCTTCACGGTCCATGGGGAGCTTGACATAGAGACGGATCGCCATCGCCGCAAAACTCTTCGCGCGATCTCTAAATTCCAACGGCAATCTCCCCTCTCTCATCTGTGTTATTTCTAATTTCAGCTCTTCTTCCTCTTTCTCTTCATTTCCGCTTTCTGCTTTCAACTTTCCGCTTTTCTCATCCTCCCCTCTTCCCTCACAACTTCCTCCAAATACCCCCGGTATTCGCAATTGGGCATGGATTCGGCGATGGCTACGAGCTCTGAAATGCTGAGGAATCCGCTTCTGAAGGCGGCTTCTTCGGGGCAGCCAATCTTGATGCCAGTGCGGGACTCGATGGTCTGGACATAGGCGCTGGCCTCGTGAAGGGAGCTGCTGGTGCCGGCGTCGAGCCAAGCGAAGCCGCGGGAAAGTTTTTCCACACGCAGCTGGCCGCGTTTGAGGTATTCGACATTCACCGCCGTGATTTCCAACTCGCCGCGCGCCGAGGGCTTGAGGTTTTTGGCGATGCTCAGCACCTCGTTGTCGTAAATGTAGAGACCTGGAACGGCATAGTGACTTTTGGGTTGCTTGGGTTTCTCCTCGATCGAAATGGCCTTGCCCGCGGCATCAAATTCGACGACGCCATAGCGTTCGGGATCATGTACATGATAGCCGAAGACCGTGGCTCCCGAAGTGAAATCGGCAAAAGCCTCACCAAAGCCGTTGTTGCCGTAAAAAATGTTGTCACCAAGGATCAGGGAAACGGCGTCGCTGCCAATGAAGGACTCCGCGATGAGGAAGGCTTGGGCAATTCCGTCCGGCTTGGCTTGCTCGCGATATTCGATTGAGATTCCCATGCGTGAACCATCGCCAAACAGCTGCTGGAATCGCGGCAAATCGTGGGGCGTCGAGATCAAGCAGATCTCGCGGATGCCACCCTCGATCAGCGTGGTGAGCGGATGATAAATCATCGGCTTGTCGTAGACCGGTTGCAGCTGCTTGCTGGCAACGAGAGTCAGAGGATAAAGTCGCGAACCGGCGCCGCCGGCGAGGATGATTCCTTTCATGGGGAAGAGGGGTGGAAGAAAAGTTGAAAGTGGAAAGCAGAAAGCTGAAATGGAAGAAGGGCGAGGTGAAAGAAAAGCTGAAAGTTAAAAGTTGAAATCGAAAATGGAAGAATGGGAAAAGAAAATCTGAGGGCTGAAAGCGGGAAGCAGAAAGTGGAAGCCAAAAATAGAGGAAAGATGTGAGAGAGGCACGGATTTCAGCTTTCTGCTTTCAACTTTTAGCTTTTCACATCCCTCCCTTTCCCCAAACGCTCAAGTTGATAGCTGCCGTTCAAAATCTCCTGCCACCATTGTTCATTCTCCAGATACCACTCCACAGTTTTGCGGAAGCCGCTTTCGTGATCTTGCTTGGGTTCCCAGCCGAGTTCGTTTTTGATTTTGGTGGCATCGATGGCGTAGCGCAGGTCATGCCCAGGGCGGTCGGTGACGAAAGTGATTAGGGACTCAGAGGTCGGAGGTCGGAGGTCGGAGGTCAGATGCTTGGTGCGGAGCTCGGGGCGCTTCGCAAGCGCTTCATCTAAGAGGCGGCACAGCAGTCTCACGAGATCGATGTTCCTCATCTCGTTGTTGCCGCCGATGTTGTAGGTTTCGCCGGGTTTGCCTTTGGAAATGGCGGCGAGCAGGGCCTCGGCATGATCTTCGACATAGAGCCAGTCGCGAATGTTTTCGCCTTTGCCATAGACGGGGATCGGCTCACCGCGCAGGGCTTTGAGGATGACCACGGGAATGAGTTTTTCCGGAAATTGGAAGGGCCCGTAGTTGTTGGAGCAATTGGTGACAATGACGGGCAGCCCATAGGTGTCGCGCCAAGCACGGGCGAGATGATCCGAGGAGGCCTTGCTCGCCGAGTAAGGGGAATGCGGGTCGTAAGGC
>JBIPON010000248.1:0-2803 GCA_044379065.1 Polynucleobacter sp.
AATGCCGCTGCCTCCCGTTCGGTTCTTTCCGTGGTTCATCCCTCCGAAACCTGCGCCTTCATCACCGCAACCGATTGGCAGGCCAAGCAAAGCGGCAGCGTGCTTTGGGAGAGCGCCCCAATGGAAGGCAAGACCGATGACGGCAAGGTCGCTTACCGACACAAGGGAAAAGCCGTGGTGGCATACTATGATGGACATGTCGGCCTCTGCTCCATTGACAACATGAAAGAGATCAACCGCAACGGAGGAATAAATCATGTTTTCTGGGGAGGTCCCCTGAGGAGCACTCAAAGGCCCAGACGATAAAAAAAAATTAATGAGATCTGCCAAGTATGACATCTGATTTCTACCTCTACATTCAAATTCAATCTAAAAGTCTGTTCGTCTGAATTCCATAAACTCACTAATCACCCGACAATGCTTCACAACTCGATGCTCATTATCGCAGCCAGCACCCAAACTATCGACACGAGCGGCTTTGGGAAACAAATCAACCTGCAACTGATCGATTATTTGATTCTTGGAATCTATCTCGCATTCGTCATTGGAATTGGTTTCGCGCTCAAACGCCAGATGCGAAGCGCCGAGGACTTCCTGCTGTCTGGTCGTTCGATCCCGGGGTGGGTGACTGGGTTGGCATTCATTTCAGCGAACCTTGGAGCGCAGGAACTGATCGGCATGGCAGCCTCCGGTGCGGAGTATGGCATCATGACATCCCATTTCTACTGGGTTGGTGCGATTCCCGCGATGGTGTTCCTCGGCATCTTCATGATGCCGATGTATTACGGGTCAAAAGCCAAGTCCGTGCCTGAATATCTCAAAATGCGTTACGATGAGCGCACACGGACATTCAACTCGGTTTCATTTGCTTGCATGACAATCTTCTCATCAGGAATTTCGATGCACGCCCTTGCCGACCTGCTGAATGCGCTGCTCGGCTGGAATTACACGATTTCGCTTGTAGTCACCTCGGCAATCGTTCTCGCCTATGTGCTAAAGGGGGGGCTGAGCTCGGCAATTTACAACGAGGTGTTGCAGTTTTTTATGATCGTTTTCGGCATCGCGCCACTAGCCTACATCGGACTGAAGGATGTAGGCGGGTGGGAGGGCCTTGTCGCGAAAATGAGCGCGAACAACCCAGCCGCAATGCACTCATGGGCGGGCACTGCCGACACGGCCAATCCACTCGGAGTTCCATGGTATGGCATTCTATTTGGCCTTGGCTTCGTGCTGTCATTTGGCTACTGGTGCACAAACTTTGCCGAAGTGCAACGAGCGCTCGCGGCCAACTCGATGGGCGCTGCGCGCCGCACGCCGATCATCGGCGCAATTCCTAAAATGCTGTTCCCGGCGATTGTGATCCTTCCTGGAATGATCGCTTACGCATTGAGCAGCGATGCGGTCGCCGGCGGCTATGCCATCCCTCTTAAAGATGGCGTGCCCAACTACAATCAGGTGCTTCCCTCGATGATTTTTCACTATTTCCCAAATGGTCTTCTCGGTCTGGCTCTTACCGCACTCATGGCTTCTTTCATGTCCGGCATGGCTGCCAATGTGACCGCCTTCAACACGGTGTGGACCTACGACATTTACCAACAGTCATGGGGTAGAAACAAGGGGGATTCCGAGCTCCTCATGATGGGTAAAATCGCCACTGTGGTGGGAATTGTATTGGCCATCGGCTGTGCTTTCATTGCAGCGAAATACAACAACATCATGTCGGTCCTGCAGCTAGTGTTCGGTTTTGTAAACGCCCCCCTTTTCGCCACCTTTCTGCTCGGCATGTTTAGCCGCCGCTCAAACAACACCGGTGCCTTCTGGGGTTTGTTGATCGGCACCACAACAGCAGTTATCTTTCACGGGCTTTGCTTTGCCAGCGGTAACGCTCCGGGCGTCAAGGGGGCATGGATCAGCCCCATTATCGAGTTTCCCAAGGAAATGTCGCAAGGTTTCTGGGTGGCCATCGTCGCATTCAGCACAACATTCTTGGTCAATGCAATTCTCTCAGCTCTCACGAAGCGCACCAAGTCCGACGAAGAACTTCGAGGCTTGGTTTACTCGCTCACTGAAAAACAAGTTTGTAACAACGATGCATGGATCATGCGTCCTGCGATTCTCGGCGCTATCGTCATTATAGCGGCAATCGTCCTCAACATCATCTTCTGGTAAGAAACCTCAACCTGCAATCAAATGGACCTTCGACTTCCTATCGGCCTTGTGTTTACGATCTACGGCTTTCTTTTGGGTGGCTACGGACTTATGACATACGGCGATGCCATGTATGACAAATCACTTGGCATAAATGTCAACACCACATGGGGGATTTTCATGCTTTGCTTTGGTCTTATTACGCTCTTCTTCGCGAAGCGCGCAAGCAAGAGCTGATTGTCTAATATACGCAGTCATTTGCAGTATAAGCTGGACCCCGAAAATCGGGCCAGTGGTTAAGCTATGATTGTGGTGTGTGTGGGTGCGGACTTTAAACCGTACCAGACACACACAACATGAAAGGCAAACGCAGAAGACACGACCCCGAATTCAAGGCCCGCGTGGCGCTTGAAGCGATCAAGGGCGTTATGAAGTGGTCCCGAAAAACGGAGCCAGTGGCTTGTTGAAACTTTAGCTGGTCTGAGAGAGGGGGACATCCGCTCCCCAGTCAGCGAATTCTACCCCACGCGGATTTGCCGCGTAATCAGGCGTAGGAGCTCGTGCCGGCCGCACAGGGGATGGCAATATCCCCTCCCCTCACAAAACCATTCCGCGCGTAAAAACTCCGTTGGCATGCGGATTGTACGAGATCAAT
>JBIPON010000069.1:0-9149 GCA_044379065.1 Polynucleobacter sp.
TACGCCGCCCATCTCTTCCATCATCGGCTGCAAAGGCACTGTGGTGCCAATAAAGCCCCGAATCAAAACAATCGATAACTCCATCACAATGACGGCGCCGATTAAAAACGCAACCGGCAAATACTTTTTGAAATCCCGACGAAGGTGGGCCAAATCCAAATCCAGCATCATCACCACAAACAAGAATAAGACCATGACTGCGCCCACGTACACCAAAATAAGGACCAGGCTTAAAAATTCTGCGCGCATCAGCATCCATAATCCCGATGCGCAAAAGAAGGACAGCATCAGAAACAAGGCCGAGTTAACTGGATTACGTGAAGTAATCACCTGCAGGGCAGCAAGCACCAAAATGCCGGCAAAGGCATAAAAGAAAATAGCAAAGAGGGTTGCGGGTTCAAATGTCATGGTGAATTACTTAGCGATATGGGGCATCCGCAGCGCGGTTAGCGGCAATATCTTTTTCATACTGATCACCGACCGCGAGCAACATATCTTTAGTGAAATACAAATCGCCCCGCTTGTCTCCAAAGTACTCAAAAATATTGGTTTCCACAATGGCATCAACCGGGCAAGCTTCTTCACAAAAGCCGCAGAAAATACACTTGGTTAAGTCGATGTCATAGCGCGTAGTTCTGCGGGTACCATCGTCGCGCTGGTCCGATTCAATCGAGATCGCCATCGCAGGGCAAACGGCCTCGCATAATTTACAAGCGATGCAGCGCTCTTCCCCGTTTGGATAGCGGCGCAATGCATGCAGACCACGAAAACGTGGGGACTGTGGCGTCTTTTCTTCAGGGTATTGCACCGTAAACTTCGGCTTGAAAAGGTATTTACCGGTAATTGCCATGCCGGTCAAAATGTCTTTCAACATTAAACTACTTAAGAACTGATTAATCCGTTTAAACATAATCGTGACCTAGTTCCAAATATTCCATGGGGATACAACCCAAGCGCCCACCAACACCACCCAGAAAACAGCCAAGGGAATAAAAATCTTCCAGCCAAGGCGCATAATTTGGTCATAGCGATAACGCGGTAAGGTCGCGCGCAACCAAATAAAGCACGACAAAATAAAGAAGGTTTTGGCAAACAGCCAGAAGAATCCAGGAATGTCGCGCAGGATGGGCAAATCCACAATGGGCAACCAGCCGCCCAAAAACAGAATGGAGGTGAGCGCGGCAATCATGATCATATTGGCGTATTCCGCCAAGAAGAACATGGCGTACGCCATACCGGAATACTCCACCATGTGGCCAGCAACAATCTCCGACTCACCTTCAACAACGTCAAACGGATGGCGATTGGTTTCGGCTACCCCAGAGATAAAGTAAATCAAGAACATGGGCAACAAAGGCAACCAGTTCCACGACAGGAAATTGAGCCCCATGTCAGCAAAGATGCCGGTATCTTGCAGCAGCACGATTTTGCTCAGATTGAGTGAGCCTGAAATGATGAGAACGGTAACCAGCGCAAATCCCATGGCAATTTCGTAAGAAATCATTTGTGCCGAAGCGCGCATCGCCGCCAAGAATGGGTATTTGGAATTCGATGCCCAGCCCGCCAAGATCACTCCATATACCCCGATCGACGAAATCGCAATGATGTACAAGAGGCCCGCATTGACATCGGCTAAGACTAAATCCGCCTGAAACGGAATGACCGCCCAGGATGCAAATGCGGGCATGATGACCATTACTGGTGCAACAATAAACAACACTTTATTCGAACGGGTCGGTGAAACGATTTCTTTGAGCAGCAACTTAATCGCATCGGCGATGGGCTGCAGTAAGCCCAATGGGCCAGTTCGATTAGGGCCGAGGCGAATGTGCATCCAGCCAATCAGTTTTCGCTCCCACAAGGTCATGTAAGCAACCGCAGCAAACATCGGCAAGACGATTGCGACGATCTTCAGTAATGTCCATACCAGCGGCCAAAAGGATCCAAGTAATTCAGATCCAAAGGCATTTACGGTATTAAGTAGCTCTGTCATCGCGATTCCTAGACTCGATTCACCGTGATGGGGCCGAACATCGCACCGAGCTTGGCACTCGCCGGCGTGCTTGCAGACATACGCACGGATCCGGCCGCCAACTGACTCTCCAACATGGCCGGCATCTGTACCGTATTGGCGCCTTGTGTAATGGCTACCAAATCGCCCTCTTTCAAATTCAGTTCTGCGAAGGTCTTGGCATTTAAGCCCAGGCGATGGGCATTTTTAGCATCGCGGGTCAGCTGCAATGCAGGCGCACGGCGTAGGATCGCATCGACACCATAAATGGGCAAATCAGTCACTCGCTCAAGCCCGTTAACGACCTGCTCTTGGGTCAGGCTGAGGGCTGCAGTAAATCGGTTATTCAGGCGTTCAGCTATTGGTTTTGCTAAGGCCTCACCGCAAACCTCTTCCGGCGTATTAAGTAAGAAGCCATTCAGGCCTAACAAACTGCCCATAGCGCGCAATACTTTCCATGCTGGTCTTGCGTCTGCTAAGGGGCGTACTGATGGTTGTATGGTCTGAACTGTTCCCGCCGCATTGATAAAGCTACCGACCGATTCTGTAAATGGCGTAATGGGTAACAGCACATCAGCCAATTCCAATAGTTCGCTGCTGGCAAAGGCACTCAGCGCGATGACGGTATCGGCCTTGCTTAGGGCTGTACGGCTTTGCTCTGGATTTGATAAATCGGAGAGTGGCTCAACATTCAGCAAAAGGACTGCACGAGCACTACCATCGAGTACAGAATCAATGCCCGAATTGGGTTTTTGCTGAACGGCTTGTAGCAGCGGCGCTGCAACGGCATTGCCGCCCACTGGTAAAAATCCAAAGGTAGCGCCGGTTTGATCGGCAATAAATTGAGCTAGCACATGCAAATTCGAAGCATGGGGGTGGGCAATTGCAGCAGAGCCCAAGAACAGCGCTTTATTGCTCCCAGATAAAAGGCTATCTGCAATGGCTTGCGCCTCTTTAGAAATCGCTCCACCCTGAATTCCTGCCGGCAATTGACTTGCGTTTGCTTTTGCAATGGCGCTGGCTACTTCGGTGAGAACCGCCGTCCAGCGACTCGGTGCTGCAGCAATGCCAAGCGAAGGCATTAACCAATCGTCACCGCCCGCATCCATTCTGGAAATCTGGAGGCCGCGCTTAGTAGCAGTACGCAGGCGTGCAGCAATCAGTGGCTGCTCTTTACGTAAAAAACTACCAATGACAAATGCGCGATCCAGCTGACTCAAATTGGCTATTGGCATGCCTAGCCATGGTGCAGTTGCGCTACCGCGCACATCGGTTTGGCGCAGGCGCGTCTCGACTCGGTCAGAGCCCATTGCGCGCACAACTTTTTGCAAGAGATGCAACTCTTCCACACTTGAGATGGGGTGAGCGATGGCTGCAAGTGCATCAGCGCCATGATCGGCTGTAATGGTTTTCAAAGAACGGGTGACGTACTCCAAAGCAGACTCCCAGTCTGTCTCGAGCCATTTGCCCTCTTGCTTGACCATCGGCACGGTCAAACGCTCTGCACTGTTTACCCCTTCGTAGGCAAAACGGTCGCGGTCACTAATCCAGCATTCATTAATGGCTTCATTTTCCAGAGCAACAACCCGCATCACACGATTGGCTTTGGTTTGTACTGTGGTGTTGGTACCCAAACTATCGTGTGGGCTCAATGAGCGCTTACGACCTAGCTCCCAGGTACGTGCAGCATAACGGAACGGCTTGCTTGTCAAGGCTCCGACTGGGCAGATATCGATCATGTTTCCCGATAACTCGGAATCAATGGTTTGACCAGAGAAGGTGGTGATCTCAGAATGCTCGCCGCGATTGACCATACCCAGTTCCATGATTCCTGAAACTTCTTGGCCGAAGCGAACGCAGCGAGTGCAATGAATGCAACGCGTCATCTCTTCCATGGAAATGAGCGGTCCTACATTTTTATGAAACACCACGCGCTTATCTTCACTGTAGCGCGATGTGGATTTGCCGTAACCGACGGATAAATCCTGCAATTGGCACTCACCGCCTTGATCGCAAATCGGGCAATCCAGTGGGTGATTAATGAGTAAGAACTCCATGACCGAACGCTGCGCTTCGACTGCTTTTGCAGAATGCGTAAAGACTTTCATGCCTTGGGTTACTGGTGTAGCGCAGGCTGGTAAGGCCTTTGGCGCTTTTTCTACCTCCACCAAGCACATGCGGCAATTTGCTGCGATCGATAATTTCTTGTGATAGCAGAAATGGGGAATGTAGGTTCCCAATTTGTTTGCAGCATGCATCACCATCGAACCTTGCGGAACTTCGACTGCCTTGCCGTCCAATTCGATTTCAACCATGCTCACGTCAACAAATCCTTCTTTTATCAGTTTAGCTATTAAACGTATTCAGGCACGATGCAACGCTTGTGCTCAACGTGGTAAACAAATTCATCCATGTAGTGCTTGAGCATGCCGCGCACTGGCATTGCTGCCGCATCGCCTAAAGCACAAATGGTTCTGCCCTGAATATTCGCCGCAACGTCATTCAGTAAATCCAAATCTTCTGCGCGTCCTTGTCCATGCTCAATGCGATTGACGATGCGCCACAACCAGCCAGTCCCCTCACGGCATGGGGTGCACTGTCCGCACGACTCTTCGTGATAAAAATACGATAGGCGCAACAGCGACTTCACCATGCAACGGGTGTCATTCATGACGATGACTGCGCCAGAGCCCAACATCGAACCTGCTTTCGCAATGCTGTCATAGTCCATCGTCAGATCCATCATCATGGCACCCGGAATAACCGGTGCTGACGATCCGCCTGGGATTACTGCTTTTAATGCTTTTCCTTCGCGCATGCCGCCAGCGAGCTGCAAGAGCTCTGAGAACGGTGTACCGAGTGGAACTTCGTAGTTACCTGGGCGAACAACGTCGCCAGATACCGAGAAAATCTTCGTGCCGCCGTTATTGGGCTTGCCGAGTTGCAAATACGCCTCACCACCAATTGCCAATATGAATGGCACGGCAGCGAAGGTTTCGGTATTGTTAATCGTAGTAGGTTTGCCATACAAACCAAAGCTCGCAGGGAATGGTGGTTTGAAACGGGGCTGACCCTTTTTGCCCTCGAGGGATTCCAGCAGCGCAGTCTCTTCACCGCAAATGTAGGCACCCCAACCTGGCGTTGCATGCAGCTGGAAATTAAACTCCGTACCGAGGATGGAATCGCCCAAGTAACCTGCGGCGCGAGCCTCTTCCAATGCCTCTTCAAAGCGGGTATAGACTTCCCAGATTTCACCGTGGATGTAGTTATAGCCAACGCTAATTCCCATGGTGTAGGCGCCGATGATCATGCCTTCGATCAGTGCATGCGGGTTGTAGCGCATGATGTCACGGTCTTTGAATGTACCGGGCTCGCCCTCATCGCTATTGCAAACTAAATACTTCTGACCCGGGAACTGACGGGGCATAAAGCTCCACTTCAGCCCAGTCGGAAAGCCTGCGCCCCCACGACCACGCAATGAAGATGCCTTTAACTCGGCAATCAATGCGTCTGGAGTGACTTTATCCTTCAGAATGCGGCGCAGCTGCTGATAACCGCCGCGGCTTTCATAGTCTTTAAGCCCCCAGTTATTACCAGTGAGGCCCGCCAAAATTAATGGCTTGATGTGACGACTGTGCAGACTGGTCATGCTAGTTGTCCTTTTGCCGATGCGCGCAACTCATTTAAGAGTGTGTCAATTTTTTCATTGCTCATAAAGCTGCACATGGTTTTATTGTTCACTAGCATCACTGGGGAGTCGCCACAGGCGCCCATGCACTCACCCTCTTTTAGGGTAAATGTGCCGCAAGGCGTGGTCTCATTAAAACCAATCCCTAATTGCTGCTTTAAATAATTGGCAGCGCGTTCACCATTGCTGAGTTGGCACGGCAAATTGGTGCAGACCACGATTTTGTACCGCCCAATGGGCTTGGTGTCATACATATTGTAGAAAGTAGCGACCTCATCGACTGCAATGGTGGTCATGCCCAATAGGGATGCAACCTCAGCAATCACCTCAGGCGAGACCCAACCTACTTCGGTTTGCGCTGCAATTAAACATGCCATCACAGCGGATTGCTTTTGATCAGCGGGATATTTAGCAATATTGCGCTCCATATCGGCGCGGGTCTTGGCAGATAGTTGCATGGTTGGAGTGTGTGTCATAAATGAGTCCAGAGTGTCCAAGCGATTAGCGATCAATCTCACCGAACACAATGTCTTGTGTACCAATGATCGTTACCGCATCCGCAATCATGTGGCCACGGGCCATTTCATCGAGCGCGGCCAAATGGACAAAACCAGGGGCACGGATTTTTAAGCGGTATGGCTTATTGGCGCCATCGGATACTGCATAGATGCCAAACTCACCCTTGGGGTGTTCGACTGCAGCGTAAGCCTCTCCTGCTGGAACATGAATGCCTTCAGTAAAGAGTTTGAAGTGGTGAATCAACTCTTCCATATTGGTTTTCATATCTACGCGAGCTGGAGGCGATACCTTGTGGTTATCGCTCATCACCGGACCAGGATTGGCGCGCAGCCAGGCAATGCATTGCTGAACAATGCGGTTGGATTGGCGCATCTCTTCCATGCGAATTAAGTAGCGGTCATAAGAGTCGCCATTAACGCCCACGGGAATATCAAACTGCAAACGGTCATAGACTTCATAGGGTTGCTTCTTACGCAAATCCCACTCCACGCCAGAACCACGGAGCATAGGACCAGTAAAGCCCAGTTGCAAGGCGCGCTCGGGTGAGACAACCCCAATACCCACGAGGCGCTGCTTCCAAATGCGATTATCCGTTAACAAATTGCAGTACTCATCGACGTTTCCAGGGAAGCGCTGCGTAAATGCTTCAATGAAATCAAGCAAGGAACCGCTGCGGTCTTCATTGAGGCGCTTGAGCGCGCTGCTGCTGCGGGTCTTCGACTCGGCAAACTGCGGCATGCACTCGGGCAGGTCACGATAGACGCCGCCTGGACGGTAATACGCTGCATGCATACGCGCGCCGGAGACCGCTTCGTACATATCAAAAATGTCTTCGCGATCGCGGAAGGCGTACAAGAAGACCGCCATAGCACCGACGTCTAAACCATGGCAACCAATCCACAATAAGTGATTGAGCAAACGCGTTAATTCGTCGTACATCACGCGGATGTATTGCGCGCGCAGCGGTACATCAACGTTGAGTAATTTTTCAATAGCCATCACATAGGCATGCTCGTTCACCATCATCGAGACGTAATCGAGGCGATCCATGTACGGCACACTCTGAATCCAGGTACGGGTCTCGGCGAGTTTTTCAGTTGCGCGGTGCAATAAACCAATGTGCGGATCAGCGCGCTGAATGACTTCGCCATCAAGCTCCAACACTAAGCGCAATACGCCGTGCGCAGCTGGATGCTGCGGACCAAAGTTCAGGGTGTAGTTTTTAATCTCGGCCATGCTTAAACTGGGCCTCCGTATTGCTCTTCCCGCACCACACGCGGCGTAACCTCACGGGTCTCAATCGTGACCGGCTGGTAAACCACCCGCTGTAACTCGGGGTCATAGCGCATTTCAACGTTCCCAGAGATCGGGAAATCCTTGCGGAAGGGATGGCCAATAAAACCATAGTCGGTCAAAATGCGGCGCAGATCAGCATGCCCATCAAACAAAATACCAAAGAGGTCAAATGCTTCACGCTCAAACCAATTTGCTGAATTCCACACCGAAGTCAGTGAAGAAACCAAAGGATAGCTATCGTCTGGCGCAAAGACCCGCAGGCGCAAACGCAGATTGTGCTTAACCGATAACAAATGGGTCACCACCGCAAAACGCGGACCGCTATACGTACCATCAAGGTAGTCTTGGTAGTCAATGCCGCATAAATCAATCAACTGCTCAAAGCCAAGTGCTGGGTCATCGCGCAAAATCAACGCAGACTCTAGATACGTATCCGCACGCAATACCACCGTTAACTCGTTCAAGGCCAATGTGATGGACTGCACGCTGGCGCCCAGGGCGCGCTCAACGTGGGACTGCAACTGAATCAGACGCTCAGACATTCCTATGCCTTCCGCGCAATGGTGCTAGTGCGGCCAATTTTGGCTTGCAATTGAATAATGCCGTAGATGAGGGCTTCTGCAGTCGGTGGGCAACCTGGTACATAAATATCAACCGGCACGATGCGGTCACATCCCCGCACCACAGAATACGAGTAATGGTAATAGCCGCCGCCATTGGCACACGAGCCCATGGAAATCACCCAGCGGGGCTCAGGCATTTGATCGTAAACCTTACGCAAGGCTGGAGCCATCTTATTGCACAGCGTACCCGCCACAATCATGAGATCGGATTGCCGTGGCGAAGGACGGAAGACCACACCGAAGCGATCCAAGTCATATCGGGCAGCGCCCGCATGCATCATCTCTACTGCGCAGCAGGCTAAACCAAAGGTCATCGGCCACAAGGACCCCGTACGGGTCCAATTAATCAACTGATCCGCTGAAGTGGTAATAAATCCTTCTTTGAGAACGCCTTCTAGTGCCATAACGATCACTCCCAGTCGAGAGCGCCCTTTTTCCAGATGTAGACGAATCCCACGATGAATACAAAGAGGAATACCACCATGGATGCGTAGCCTTCCCAGCCGATGTCGCGCAAAGCAACACCCCAAGGGAATAAAAAGGCTGTTTCCAGGTCAAACAAAATAAAGAGGATGGCAACCAAGTAATAGCGCACATCGAATTTCATGCGGGCATCTTCAAAAGCTTCGAAGCCGCACTCGTAGGAGGAGAGTTTTTCTGCGTCAGGACGGGATGGGGCCAAGACCTTACCCAAAAACATCGGCACTATTCCGACGGCAATGCCGACCAGAATAAAAAGCAAGATGGGGAAGTAATTAGCGAGGTCCAAAGCAATCCTGATCTGAAGGCAGTTTTATGTCCTAAATTAACTCTAAAAATATCCCAATAAACACATTTGATTATGGACTAAAAGCCAAATATAAAAATTGACTTAGAGCAAATCAGTTACCACTTGGTGCCGACGGCGAGACTCGAACTCGCACAGCCTAAGCCACTACCCCCTCAAGATAGCGTGTCTACCAATTTCACCACGTCGGCATTCGTAAAGCCCATCAATTCTACTGCAAGAGGA